>JAGFXO010000043.1 GCA_017861285.1 Geobacteraceae bacterium
CTGATAACCCCGATAGCCATGGACGAAGGTTTGCGCTTCGCCATCCGCGAAGGTGGTCGTACCGTAGGCGCCGGCGTAGTAAGCGCAATTATAGAATAAGGATGAGAGGGGCAGGCACATTCGCCTGCCCCGCATTCCATAAAGGATTTTACAATGAGAGATATTATAACTCTTGCGTGTGCGGAATGTAAGCAGCGTAACTATACGACGACAAAAAACAAGAAGAATACCCCCAAGAAGCTCGAATTCAAAAAGTACTGCAGATTTTGCAAGACCCATACCCTGCACAAGGAAACAAAATAGAAGACCGAAAATGTATTGCAGTTTTTTATGCAGGCCAGTAGCTCTAACGGCTAGAGCACCGGTCTCCAAAACCGGGTGTTGGGGGTTCGAATCCCTCCTGGCCTGCCAGATAAAACTCAGTAGTAGGCAAAACGCTGATTCGCAATAAAGAGGTGCTGAACGTGTTGGTCAAAGCAAAAAATTTCCTGAGCGATGTCCAGGCCGAACTGAAAAAGGTTACCTGGCCGGCACGTAAAGATACCATATCGACTACATGGGTAGTTGTTGCGATTATAATTCTCATTTCATTTTACCTAGGAATATGTGATTTCATCCTCGCGAAGCTGATACGGGTAATCATTCGATAAAGGTTTCTTAATGTCAAAAAAATGGTACGGTGTACATACATACTCCGGGTTTGAAAATAAAGTGCGGCTCTCTCTTCAGGAGAGGATAAGGAATCTTGGTCTTGAGGAAAGTTTCGGCGACATTCTCATACCGTCCGAGACTGTCGTGGAGTTGAAGAAGGGCGAGCGGAAAACGTCTTCGAGGAAGTTTTTCCCCGGGTACATCCTGGTGAATATGGACCTCAACGATGAAACCTGGCACGTGGTGAAGGAAACTTCGAAGGTCACCGGTTTTGTAGGTGGCAACAATCCGATGCAGATCCCTGATGAAGAGGTTCTCAAGATAACACGGCGTATGGAAGAGGGGGCTGAAAAGCCGAAACCGAAAGTGCTGTTCGAGGTTGGTGAGACGGTGCGGGTAGTAGACGGGCCTTTCCTGAATTTTTCCGGGGTCGTGGAGGATGTGAAGCCCGACAAGGGAAAGTTGAGGGTTATGGTAAGTATTTTCGGGCGTACTACCCCGGTTGAGTTGGAATTCATGCAGGTAGAAAAGACCTGAGTATTGCAGGCTTTGGATCGAATGTTTTACATGCGGGTAACCGTTACGGTATTTAGATACAGATTATTTGCGCGGATATAAGGAGTAAGGAAATGGCTAAGAAAATTACCGGGTATATAAAACTGCAGATTCCAGCGGGGAAGGCTAATCCTTCTCCACCGGTAGGGCCTGCATTGGGTCAGCACGGCGTTAACATAATGGAGTTTTGCAAGGCATTCAATGCAAAGACGCAAGCTGACGAGGGGACTATAACTCCGGTAGTTATTACCGTCTATGCTGACAGGTCCTTTACATTCATCACAAAGACTCCGCCGGCGTCCGTTCTCATCAAGAAGGCTTTGGGCCTTGAAAAGGGGTCCAGTGTTCCCAACAAGAACAAGGTCGGAAAATTGACGAAGGAGCAGGTGTCTGAAATCGCCAAGAAGAAAATGCCGGATTTGAATGCGGCGTCCCTGGAGGCTGCCATGAAGACGATTGAAGGTACGGCGCGCAGCATGGGAATTGAGATTGTTTAACAAGAGAGGGTAGCAGAATGTCAAAAAATACGAAAAAACATACTGAAGCTCGCGCTAAAGTCGACCGTACGAAATCATACCAGTTAAGTGATGCACTTGGGGTGATCAAGGAAACTGCCCATGCCAAATTTGACGAGACCGTTGATGTAGCCGTTCGTCTGGGCGTTGATCCACGGCATGCGGACCAGATGGTACGAGGCGCTGTTGTTCTGCCTAACGGGTTGGGAAAGGATGTCCGCGTCCTCGTTTTCGCCAAAGGTGAGAAGGACCGTGAAGCGCGTGAAGCCGGAGCCGATCATGTCGGTGCGGAAGACCTGGTGGCCAAGATTCAGGAAGGCTGGTTCGATTTTGATACGGCTATCGCAACGCCGGACATGATGGGCGTCGTGGGAAAAATAGGCAAGCTTCTCGGTCCCCGGGGACTCATGCCCAACCCCAAGGTGGGAACGGTGACGTTCGAAATCGAAAGGGCAATAAAAGAATCCAAGGCTGGAAAAGTGGAATTCAGGGTGGAAAAGGCCGGAATTGTTCATGCTCCAGTAGGAAAAGTGTCCTTTGAGGCCGACAAGCTCAAGGAAAATGTTCTGGCCCTGGTTGATGCGCTTGTGAAGGCGAAACCAACGGCGGCAAAAGGGAACTATTTGAGGAAAATTTCCATTTCGTCGACAATGGGCCCGGGCATAATGCTTGATATCAATGATGTCGCTGCTCAAATAGCGTAAGGCAGTTTTAGCCAAAGTCAGAGACAGTAGGCGCCGGAGCGGAACAGCACCGGCTTAATAGAGCTTTCTGCCTACCGAGACTTAAGGTTCGCGTGGAGTGTAATCCTTCCGCTTCCGGACTTTGGCGGGGGTCGAACCCTTATACCAAAAAGAAAGGAGGAAGGCGCGTGAACAGGGAAGGAAAGCAACAAATCATTACGGAACTCCACGATAAGCTTAAAACTGCCAAGGCTGTTTTTCTGGCGGATTTTCGCGGTATGGATGTGGAGCAGGCGAATGCTCTCAGAAGTGAGTTGCGCAACGCCTCGGTAGAGTACAGGGTTATCAAGAATACACTTCTTGAATTGGCGTCTCGCGAGACAGACAAGCAATCCCTGAGCTCTCATTATACGGGGCCTACGGCAGTTGCACTCAGCTACGACGATCCTGTGGCAGCCGCCAAGGTGTTGTCGAAATTTGCCAAAGGTAACCAGAGCGTATTCAAGCTGAAGGCCGGCGTATTGTCCGGCAAGGCTATCTCGGTGTCAGATATACAGTCTTTGGCTGATCTTCCGAGCCGTGAAGTGCTTATAGCAAAACTGCTGGGCACTATGAATGCACCGGTTGCAAGTTTTGTCGGAACGCTTGCGGCTGTACCCGGCAGCTTTGTCAGAGCCCTCGATGCTATCAGGGCGCAGAAACAAGGTAATTAATAATTACGTTAACCATACATATAGAGAAAACCTTTCATGGAGGAATGAAAAATGGCAGAAATTACTAAGGCTGATGTAATAAATTTTATCGAGAATATGTCCGTTCTGGAACTTGCTGAAATGGTAAAGGAACTGGAAGAGAAATTCGGTGTATCCGCAGCCGCACCCGTAGCGGTTGCAGCCGCGGCAGCACCCGCGGGCGGTGCCGCCGATGCCGCTGAAGAAAAAACCGAATTCGATGTTATACTGAAAGCCGCGGGCGCAAACAAGATCGGTGTTATCAAGGTTGTGCGCGCTCTTACGGGTCTGGGCCTGAAAGAGGCAAAAGATCTCGTGGACGGTGCACCGCAGCCGGTCAAAACAGCGGTTTCCAAGGATGAATCCGAAGAGGCCAAGAAACAGCTTGTTGAAGCTGGAGCTGAAGTGGAAGTCAAATAGCTGTTGTACAATTGCAATTCCCCCCTGAGCCAAGGCCGCTGTCTGCGGCCTTGGCTGTTCTATTTTAGTTTTTTGCCCCACGCAGAAATATCCGTCCCTGAATAAAAAGTACACTGGGGAAGAGGCCCAAGAGCTTGTTCGATGTCCCAGGCTTTCACCAAAGGAGAACATATGGCTTATTCAATTGCGAATAACCACCTTTTGCGTAAGAACTTCGCCAAGATTAAAAAAATAATCGACATACCAAATCTTATTGACATACAGAAGAGTTCCTATAAGAGATTCCTTCAGATCGACGTTCCCGCCGAGGTCAGGGAGAATTTCGGGCTGGAGGCCGTGTTCAGGAGTGTTTTTCCTATCAGGGATTTCACGGAGACGTCTTCTCTTGAATATGTGTCCTATGCTCTCGGAACGCCGAAATACGATGTGGAAGAGTGCCACCAGCGCGGAATGACGTTTGCGGCGCCCATGAAGGTAAAAGTCCGCCTTGTGGTGTGGGACGTTGTAAAGGAGACCGGCGCGAGAACGGTCAAGGATATCAAAGAGCAGGAAGTATATTTCGGCGAGATCCCGCTCATGACCGAAAACGGTACATTTATCATAAACGGTACGGAACGCGTAATTGTCAGTCAGCTACATCGTTCTCCCGGCGTTTTCTATGACCATGACAAGGGCAAGACTCATTCAAGCGGCAAGGTTCTTTATTCTGCCAGAATCATCCCGTACCGCGGGTCGTGGCTTGACCTGGAATTTGACCATAAGGATATTCTTTATGTTCGCATAGACAGAAGACGGAAAATGCCTGCGACAGTGTTGCTGAAGGCCCTGGGTTATACCACCGAGGAGCTCCTGAACTATTATTACAGGAGCGAAGAAGTTTTTCTCGGAGAAAATCTATACAAGACGGCAGACCCGGAACTGCTCATAGCCCAGAAAGCGCACTTTGACATAACTGATCCCCAGACCGGGGAGCTCATTCTCAAGGCAAACAGGAAATTCACCAAGGCTGCCATTCGCAAGATGACTGAGCATGCCATTAAAAATATACCGATCACGGAAGAAGAAGTGCTCGGCAAGGTATCCTCCCATGACATCGTCGACCCTGCAACCGGTGAGGTTCTCGTAGAATGCAACGAAGAGATAACACAGGTCAAGTTTGAAGAAATCAAGGCGCGGGGGATAGCTTCGCTGAAGATTCTCTTTATCGACAACCTCCATGTGACCTCTTCTTTCCGCGACACGTTGCTGATCGACAAAATAGCGTCCTCGGATGAAGCGCTCATAGAAATATACAGGAGAGTCCGGCCCGGTGACCCGCCGACTCTCAAGAGCGCCCAGGCCCTGTTTGAGAACCTGTTCTTCAACCCGGACCGCTACGATCTTTCAGCGGTCGGCCGTCTCAAGCTGAATCACAAGGTCGGTGTCGATGTGCCGCTCGGGTGCCAGACGCTCACAAAAGGAGATGTCCTCGAAGTGGTCAGGTATCTGATCGACTTGAAAAACGGCAAGGGAAACATAGATGATATTGACCACCTGGGGAATCGACGCGTACGCGCAGTTGGCGAACTCCTGGAAAATCAATACCGCATCGGGCTGGTGCGCATGGAGAGGGCAATCAAGGAGCGCATGAGCCTTCAGGAAGTCGACAATCTCATGCCCCATGACTTGATTAACTCCAAACCGGTGTCGGCCGTTGTGAAGGAGTTTTTCGGCTCGTCTCAGCTCTCCCAGTTTATGGATCAGACAAATCCTTTGTCCGAGGTAACGCACAAGCGCCGCCTTTCTGCCCTCGGACCTGGTGGTCTGACAAGAGAAAGGGCCGGATTCGAGGTGCGTGACGTACATCCGACCCATTATGGCAGGGTCTGCCCCATCGAGACGCCGGAAGGACCGAATATCGGCCTTATCGCATCGCTGTCTACCTATGCGCGCATCAATAAGCATGGTTTTGTCGAGACCCCGTACCGGATAGTCAAGGAAGGCAAAGTTACCGACGAAGTACGGTTTTTTTCAGCACTCGAGGAAGAGGGCCATGCGATCTCGCAGGCAGATGCCAAAGTCGATGAAGGCGGGCGCTTCGTATCCGATTATGTGTCAGCGAGGAGAGGTGGGGAGTTTGTCCTGGTAGGGAGGGACGAAGTCGACTTGATGGATGTTTCTCCGTTGCAATTGGTCTCGGTCGCGGCTTCGTTGATCCCTTTCCTGGAAAATGACGACGCCAACCGTGCTCTCATGGGGTCAAACATGCAGCGCCAGGCGGTTCCGCTTCTGCGAGCCGACTCACCACTGGTCGGAACGGGTATGGAGCGGGTCGTGGCCCGGGATTCCGGGGTTTCTGTCGTGGCACGGCATACCGGAATTGTTGAATCGGTTGACGCCTCCAGAATTGTTGTCAAGATCGATGAGGACGAATTTGATGAAACCGGCACCGGTGTCGACATATACAACCTGATCAAATTCGCCCGATCCAACCAGAATACCTGCATAAACCAGAGGCCCGTAGTGAAGGTCGGCGACCATGTAAAGAGCGGTGACATCATAGCTGATGGCCCATCTACCGAAATGGGGGAACTGGCGCTCGGTCAGAATATCCTGGTCGCATTCATGCCATGGGGCGGATATAACTTCGAGGACTCGATTCTCATCTCAGAAAAGCTGGTGAAGGACGATCGCTATACATCCATTCATATAGAGGAATTTGAATGCGTGGCCCGGGACACCAAGCTGGGCAAGGAAGAAATTACATCGGATATACCCAATCTCGGCGAGGAGACTCTGAAAGAC
Source organism: Geobacteraceae bacterium (assembly GCA_017861285.1). GTDB lineage: Bacteria > Desulfobacterota > Desulfuromonadia > Geobacterales > Geobacteraceae > CAIWTU01. Next base: position 6,340 of record JAGFXO010000043.1, read on the forward strand.
CTTGACGAGTCAGGCATCATTCGCATTGGTGCCGAAGTAAAGCCGGGGGATATCCTTGTCGGCAAAATTACTCCGAAGGGCGAGACCCAGTTGTCTCCCGAAGAGAAACTTCTCCGCGCTATTTTCGGTGAGAAGGCAGGCGATGTAAGAGATACCTCGTTACGCGTCCCTCCCGGGGTCGAAGGAACGGTTATCGGTGCGAAAATCTTCTCCCGCAAGGGTTCCGACAAGGACAGCCGTACTGAAAGCATCGAGCGTGCGGAAGAGGAAAAACTGCGAAAGGACGAGCAGGATGAAGTCAATATCATCCGCAATTCCGCCGTCAGCAAGCTGAAGAGGCTGTTGGTGGAAAAAACCGCAGCCGTCTCCATAGAGGACAAGCAGGGGAAAGTGCTTCTGGAGAAAGGGAAGAAAATCACCGCTGAATCCCTTGCAACAATTCCTCTGGAAAGATGGGATGAAATTTCCGTTGCGGATGGCGAGGATGTCGACGAAAAAGTTTCTCAAATACTTGCGACGCTCCAACAGCAGGTCGATGTCATCAAGTATGTGTTTGACGACAAGATACAGAAACTGAAGAGGGGGGACGACCTGCCACCAGGCGTAATCAAGATGGTGAAGGTGTATGTTGCCATAAAGCGAAAACTGCAGGTCGGCGACAAGATGGCGGGCCGTCACGGGAACAAGGGCGTCGTTTCGCGTATCCTTCCCGAGGAAGATATGCCGTATATGGAGGATGGGCGTCCGGTTGAAATCGTCCTGAACCCCCTCGGTGTTCCGTCCCGTATGAATGTGGGCCAGATCCTCGAAACCCATCTTGGATGGGCCGCCAAAGGCATCGGATGGCAGATAGAGGACATGCTCGCCAGCAAATCCTCCGCTGATTCCATCAAATCCTATATCAAGGAGATTTACGACGACGGAGCAATGGACAGCTTCCTCGATACGCTGAATGACGATGAACTCTTCACCGTTGCAAACCGGCTCAAGAGAGGGGTGCCCATGGCTTCACCCGTATTCGAAGGTGCCTCCGAAAACCAGACAAAGTCCCTGATGGCAAAGACAGGATTTCCTCCCTCCGGCCAGGTTGTGCTCCATGACGGCAAGACCGGTGAGCCGTTCAAACAAAAGGTAACGGTGGGCATCATGTATGTCCTCAAGTTGCATCACCTGGTGGACGACAAGATACATGCGCGTTCCATAGGTCCCTACAGCCTGGTGACCCAGCAACCGCTTGGCGGAAAGGCACAGTTCGGAGGCCAGAGGCTGGGGGAGATGGAAGTATGGGCCATGGAGGCATATGGCGCCGCCTATGCCTTGCAGGAGTTCCTGACGGTCAAGTCGGATGACGTCGCCGGACGAACCAGGATGTATGAAGCCATAGCCAAAGGAAAGCATACCCTGGAGCCGGGACTACCGGAGTCGTTCAATGTTCTGATCAAGGAACTGCAATCGTTGTGTCTTGATGTGGAGCTCCTCGAAACGGAAGAGGAATGAAAATACCCTCAACGGGTAGCCTGGCAACCATAAACATTTGTTAACTGAAATATCTCCTCAGTTAAGGAGGACAATACATTGGAAGATTTTTTCAGCTTTTTCGATAAACCGAAGGATCCATTACATTTTTCTGCAATCAGGATATCCATCTCCTCCCCCGAGAAGATCAGGGAGCGCTCTTTCGGTGAGGTAAAAAAACCGGAGACCATTAACTACCGGACCTTCAAGCCGGAGCGTGACGGGCTCTTCTGTGCCAAAATATTCGGGCCCACGAAAGACTACGAATGTAATTGCGGCAAATATAAAAGAATGAAGCATCGCGGCATAGTCTGCGAGAAGTGCGGAGTAGAGGTCATCCCATCGAAGGTCAGACGCGAGAGACTTGGGCATATAGATTTAGCGACCCCGGTAGCTCACATCTGGTTCCTTCGGTCCCTTCCCTCGAGAATCGGGAACCTGCTCGACATTTCTTTGAAAGATCTGGAGAAAGTACTGTATTTCGAGGCGTACGCTGTTACCGATCCGAAGAACACCGGAATGACTCTGTCTGAAGTGCTCACGGAGGATCGCTACCACAAGGCCATGGATGAAATGAACGGCGAATTCGAGGCCGGAATGGGTGCCGCCGCTATCAGGGAATGCCTCAAAGCCCTGGATCTCGATACGCTGGCGGTTCAACTGCGCACTGAAATGCTCGAGGCTACGAGCGAGGCGAAGAGGAAAAAAATCGCAAAACGCCTGAAGGTCGTCGATGCGTTCAAATCTTCCGGAAACAGGCCGGAGTGGATGATTCTTGAATGCATTCCGGTCCTTCCCCCAGAACTGAGGCCACTTGTTCCGCTCGACGGAGGACGCTTTGCGACATCCGACCTCAATGACCTCTACCGGAGGGTAATCAACAGGAATAACCGTTTGAAAAGGCTCATGGAGTTACAGGCGCCCGAGGTCATTATCAGGAACGAAAAGCGCATGCTCCAGGAGGCTGTCGATGCGCTCTTTGATAATGGAAGGCGCGGACGTGCCATTGCCGGACCGAACAAGCGGCCGTTGAAGTCACTTTCCGATATGCTGAAGGGAAAATCCGGCCGCTTCCGCCAGAACCTGCTCGGGAAGCGTGTTGACTATTCGGGCCGTTCCGTCATTGTCGTCGGCCCCGAGCTGCGTCTCCACCAGTGCGGCCTCCCCAAGAAAATGGCTTTGGAGTTGTTTAAGCCCTTCATCTACAACAAGCTTGAAGAAAGGGGCTTCGTAACGACGGTAAAGAGCGCGAAAAAAATGGTCGAGAAGGAACGTCCCGAGGTTTGGGATGTGCTGGAAGAGGTCATCAAGGAGCATCCCGTGATGCTGAACAGGGCACCTACTCTTCACCGTCTGGGCATCCAGGCGTTCGAGCCGGTGCTTATCGAGGGAAAGGCAATCCAGCTTCATCCGCTTGTCTGTACCGCATTCAATGCGGACTTCGACGGCGACCAGATGGCCGTCCATCTGCCCCTTTCCATCGAAAGTCAAGTGGAGGCACGCGTGCTCATGATGAGCACCAACAACATACTGTCGCCTGCGCACGGTAAGCCGATCATCGTTCCATCCCAGGACATGGTTCTGGGAATCTATTACATGACCCGTGACAAATATTTCGTCAAGGGCGAAGGGAAAACGTTTGCCTCCCCGGAAGAAGTCAGGATGGCATACGATTCCGGAGAAGTCGACCTCCATGCGAGGATTATTGTCCGCATGAAGAACCTTGCATCCGATGCGCAACCGCAGTTGGTGGAAACGACCACCGGCCGCATTCTCCTGAAGGAAATTCTTCCGGAGGCGGTGCCGTTTTCGGCGATCAACCGGGTTATGACCAAAAAGGAACTGTCAAATCTGGTCGATGTCTGCTACCGGCTTGCCGGGAATAAGGAAACGGTCATCCTCGCGGACAGGCTGAAAGAGATAGGTTTCCGCTACTCGACACTGGCCGGAATCTCCATTTGTATCGATGACATGGTCATTCCGGAAGGCAAATCCGTCATTATTGAAAAGGCTACGGACGAGGTCAAAGAGATCCAGAACCAGTATACCGAAGGTCTGATCACGGACGGAGAGCGGTATAACAAGGTTATTGACATATGGGCAAAGGCTACTGAAGAGATCGCCAAGGAGATGCTGGATAACCTTTCCCGTGATACTGTCACCTCTCCCGACAGCAAAGAAGTGAAAGTACCTTCTTTCAACGCCATACACATGATGGCCGATTCCGGCTCAAGGGGCTCAGCGCAGCAGATACGCCAGCTGGCCGGTATGCGTGGTCTTATGGCAAAGCCTTCGGGCGAGATCATCGAAACTCCGATTACGGCGAATTTCCGTGAGGGTCTGACGGTTCTGCAATACTTCATATCGACCCACGGCGCACGTAAAGGTCTTGCGGATACAGCCCTCAAAACGGCCAACTCCGGTTATCTTACGCGAAGGCTGGTCGATGTCGCGCAGGATGCAATTATTACGGAACAGGACTGCGGAACACTGGACGGTCTCCTTGTTTCCGCGCTCACCGAGGGCGGCGAGATCATAGAGCACATAGGTGACCGCATCCTGGGACGTGTTGCCCTGGAGGATATCCTTGACCCTGTAACCGGAGAGGTTCTCGTTCCCGCCAACAACGAGATTGACGAACTGCTGGTCAAGAAGATCGACGATGCGGGTCTGGAAAAGGTTAAAATCCGCTCCGTTCTCACATGCCAGAGCAAGCGCGGCATCTGTGCCAAATGTTATGGCCGCGACCTGGCAAGGGGGCACCTGGTCAACCTGGGAGAGGCGGTTGGGGTTATTGCCGCCCAATCTATCGGCGAGCCGGGCACCCAGCTTACCATGAGAACTTTCCACATAGGTGGAACGGCTTCCAGGCACGCCGAACAGACTTCTCTCGAAGCAAGAACCGAGGGTAAAATATCTTTCCTTAATATTAACAGTGTCACCAACGCCGACGGGCACCACATCGTCATGAACCGCAATGGAGAGCTGGCGATTATTGACGAAACCGGGCGCGAACGCGAAAGGTATGCCATCGTGTATGGGGCCAAGATAAAAGTTGCTCCGGGGCAGACGGTAAAACCGGGTGAGTCGCTGGCGGAGTGGGATCCATACACAATGCCGATCCTCACCGAGGTGTCCGGGAAAATCAAATTCGGAGACATTGTTGAGGGCGTTACCGTAGAGGAACAGCTTGATGAGGTAACCGGTCTTTCCAGAAAGGTCATTATCGAGTCGAGGGACACCGACAAGCGCCCGCGTATTGCCATAAAGGACGAAGCAGGCAAAACAGTGAAGCAGGGTGAAAGTACCGTGGGCCGCTATTTCCTGCCTGTGGGCGCGAATATCTCGGTGCACGAAGATGCATTCGTCAATGCAGGTGACGTAATAGCCAAAATCCCCCGGGAAACCACGAAAACGAAGGATATTACCGGTGGTCTTCCCAGGGTTGCCGAACTGTTCGAGGCACGAAAGCCGAAGGATTATGCCGTTATCACCGAAATTGACGGCAATGTTGCCTTCGGCAAGGATGCCAAGGGCAAGCGAAAGGTAATCGTAACGCCCGAGAAAGGCGAAGCGAAGGAGTATCTCATCCCGAAGGGCAAGCATATAAGCGTTCACGAAGGTGATTTCGTGAGGGCGGGTGAACCCCTCATGGACGGGTCTTCAAATCCGCACGACATATTGAGGGTACTCGGACTGAAAGAACTGTCCAAGTATCTGGTGGACGAAGTTCAGGAAGTGTATCGTTTGCAGGGCGTCAAAATCAATGACAAGCACATTGAAACCATTGTCCGCCAGATGCTGCGCCGCGTTCGCATTAAGGACGTCGGAGATACCAACCTTCTCATTGACGATCAGCTCGAACGCAATATATTCGAGGAGGAGAACGAACGAGTTCTTACCGCCGGCGGCAAACCCGCTATTGCGGAACCGCTGCTGCTCGGCATTACCAAGGCCTCGCTTTCAACGGAATCATTTATTTCCGCTGCATCCTTCCAGGAAACAACAAAAGTCTTGACACAGGCGGCCATAGAAGGTAAGGTTGACAGCCTTCGTGGTCTCAAGGAGAATGTGATCATGGGTCGGCTGATACCGGCCGGTACCGGGCTTTCGCGCTATCGAAACGTCAAGCCCATTATGGAAAGCAGTGTTGAAGCGGCAATCGAGGAATTGGAAGAACCCGCTGGGGAGGATGTTTCTGTCTCCTGAAAAAGGGAGGCTGAAAACATTCCCCGGTAGTTGTTCGAAAAATGCTTGACATCAAAGTGAAGTTTTGATAGCTTGGTCCGGTTTTCGCTTCTGAAGACCTGTTGCCATATTTGACTATGAAGTTTTGGAGAGAATAGGAAAATGCCAACCATTAATCAGTTGATACGTATCGGTAGGGAAAGCAAAAAAGACAAGTCGACTGCTCCGGCGCTGAAATGTTGTCCGCAGAAGCGCGGTGTTTGTACGAGGGTGTATACGACTACTCCCAAAAAGCCGAACTCGGCACTGCGCAAGGTTGCCAGGGTTCGTCTCACGAACGGGATAGAAGTGACTTCATATATACCAGGGGTAGGGCACAATCTTCAGGAGCATTCAGTAGTGCTTATTCGTGGAGGCAGGGTTAAGGACCTTCCGGGTGTTAGATACCATATCGTGCGTGGTACGCTTGATTCTGTCGGTGTTAAGGATAGGAAGCAGGGCCGTTCCAAGTATGGCGCCAAAAGACCCAAGTAATAGAATAAAGTGAGGGGTAACTATGCCTAGGAGAAGAGAAGTTGCAAAAAGGGTTATTTTGCCTGACCCGAAATATAATGACAGGGTTGTTGCCAAGCTTATTAATATAATAATGCTGGGCGGTAAGAAGAGTACCGCTGAGCGCGCTCTGTACGGCGCCCTTGATATAGTAGCCAAGCGTGCGAATGAAGATGCCTTGAAGGTTTTCAAGAAGTCGCTTGACAATATTCGCCCGATGCTTGAGGTGAAGTCGCGCAGGGTAGGTGGTTCGACGTATCAGGTTCCCGTCGAGGTACGGGCGGACAGGAGAACCTCTCTGGCGATGCGCTGGTTGGTGAAGTATTCTGATGCTCGCTCTGAAAAGACTCTGACGGAAAAGTTGGCCGGTGAAATTCTGGATGCTTACAATAACAGGGGCGGCGCTGTCAAGAAGCGTGAGGATACTCACAAGATGGCAGAGGCAAACAGGGCTTTTGCTCATTATCGCTGGTAATTGATTAGAGATAGATTCTGGAGGGTATTTCGTAGTGCAGCGTTCAGTACCGTTGGAAAAGACCCGTAATATCGGGATAATGGCACATATTGATGCGGGCAAGACAACCACCACCGAGCGTATCCTGTATTATACGGGCGTTTCGTACAAGATCGGTGAGGTTCATGAGGGTACCGCGACCATGGACTGGATGGAGCAGGAGCAGGAGAGGGGCATTACTATAACCTCGGCTGCGACTACCTGTTCATGGAGGGATCACCGTATCAATATTATCGATACGCCTGGGCACGTCGATTTTACGATCGAGGTGGAGCGGTCTCTGCGTGTTCTCGATGGTGCGGTTGCCGTGTTCTGCTCTGTGGGAGGCGTCGAGCCTCAGTCCGAGACGGTGTGGCGCCAGGCAGACAAGTACCGTGTCCCCCGAATCGCTTTTATCAATAAGATGGACAGGGTCGGTGCGGATTTTTTCCGCGGGCTGTCCATGATCAGGGACAGGCTGAAGGCCAATCCCGTTGCAATACAACTGCCGATCGGCAAGGAAAGTGACTACAAGGGTGTCGTGGATCTCGTCGAAATGAAGGCGATTACCTGGGACGAGGAATCCCTTGGTGCGAGCTTCAAGGTCCAGGAAATACCCGCTGATCTGCAGGAAGTGGCTCTCGAGTATCGCGAGAAAATGATTGATGAACTCGCGTCGCATGATGATGCGCTGATGGATAAATACCTCGGTGGCGAAGAGTTGTCGGTGGACGAATTGAAGGAGTCCATCAGGAATGCCACGATCGATATCAATATATGTCCCGTAGTGTGTGGATCGGCGTTCAAGAATAAGGGCGTGCAGCACCTTCTTGACGCGGTAGTCGATTATCTTCCCGCGCCAACCGATATCCCTGCCATAAAGGGAATCAATCCCGATACTGAAGAGGAAGTCGAGCGCAAGGCCGATGATTCCGAGCCGTTCTCCGCTCTCGCGTTCAAGATAATGACTGACCCCTTTGTCGGCCAGCTGTGCTTTTTCCGCGTGTATTCCGGCGTGTTGACATCGGGATCGTATATCTACAATTCCACGAAGGAAAAGAAGGAAAGAATCGGCCGTATTCTGAAAATGCACGCCAACAAGCGTGAAGAAATAAAGGAAGTTTTCGCAGGGGATATCGCGGCTGCCGTCGGTCTGAAGTATACGACTACGGGCGACACGCTTTGCGAAGAAAACAAATCCGTTATTCTCGAATCTATCGAGTTTCCCGAGCCCGTTATTTCCATTGCCATCGAGCCGAAGACGAAGGCTGACCAGGAAAAGCTCGGCATCAGCCTGCAGAAGTTGGCGAGTGAAGACCCTTCGTTCAGGGTCTATACCGACGAAGAGACGGGTCAGACCATAATTTCAGGCATGGGCGAGTTGCATCTTGAAATTATTGTTGACAGACTGCTGAGGGAATTCAAGGTCGAGGCGAATGTTGGCAAGCCTCAGGTAGC
>JAGFXO010000044.1 GCA_017861285.1 Geobacteraceae bacterium
CATTCGCCGATTTGCGTTTCTTAGGTTTTAGCGGCTTATCAGCTTTAAGGACAGCGATCTTCTATTGATCTATCGCCTGACGAAGATCTCCCGTGCCATGTTCGTGTCTATGGCGAATTCCGAGTAACCGACCCTGAAAATGTAGGAAGGAAAAGCCTGAATGAGTCGTATACGATTACCGGGCAATACCCCCATTGCCATGAGTTTCTGCATTTTCTTGTCGTCTTCCGTTTGAATGTACGCGATTTCACCTTCATCACCGGACTTCAGCTCGGTGAGCGGCACAACCCCCAGGTTCCCGCTCCTTCTTGCTTCGAGACAGCACTCACCGGGAGGTATGTTTCAGGATGGTTCAGCATGGTACAGACTTTCGTGTCAACCCCCTCATTGAGCAGATGCTCGAACTGGCAGGCCTTCTCCTTCGCCTGTTCGCCGCGGATGTTGAAAACATCCATCATGAGCCTCTCCGCCAGACGATATCGACGGACAATTTTCCGGCCCTCCTCCTTACCCTCGGGACGCAGGTAGATTCTCCCGTCCCGGATCTCGATCAGCGCCAGTTGCGTCAGCTCGCAAAAGGCAGGATCGCCGGCGGGGACATCCAGTTTCTCGATGTCGGTAAAACTCTGGTTTTCCTCTTCCACATCTATCCACAGCGATTCCAGAATTTCTTCGGCTTTCTCAGTGAGTTTCATATTATCTCCTGCGCAAAAACTTTTTGATCTTTTTCACTACTGACGGTTCGGGGGGATTTTCATAATTGCATCGTGGACACTTCACCATTTTACAACCGGGCGCCATTGGACAATTCTTGCACCCTGGGCGTACCTCCTCCTCATCGAATTCATAGCCGCAAAAACCGCATTTCATCAGAGCAGTTCCGTAAAATACAGGAACTTGTTGAGCATCCAGCCGCTGCTGAAAGCAAGGACGCTCACGAACAGGGCTATGGCAAGGGCAACCTTCATGCCGCGCTCCTTCTTCATAATCAGAAACTGTGCAACACACGGTATGAAAAGTGTCAGTGTAACGGCCGCCACGGTAAGCTGGGTTGCATCGAGAAGCCCCTTTGTCTGCAAGTCGTAGAGCCCGGCTGCGCCATAATCACGTCTGAAGAACCCGAAAATGAAAGCCACCGCGGTTTCCTTCGGCAACCCCAGGGAAGCCATGACCGGGGTCATCCAGTCCACCATTTTTTCAAACAAATGCGTGATCTTGCCAACCCAGAGGACAACTGAAATCAGAATAAAGAGCGGGAGGATCTCGAGAAAGTACCATTGCATCCTGCTATACGTCTTGGTAATGACATTCGAAAACTGGGGAAGTCGCATCGGGGGGAGTTCCATGTAGAACATGGGTGCTTCACCGGGCATTATCCTTGCCGCTAAATAACCGATAACAAGAAATACAAGGAGCATACAGCAGACCCAGACAATAAGGGCTCCCTGAAACTTGGAAAGGAGTGCCAGTATCACGCCAAGTTGTGCGGAACAAGGGATGGCAAGGGCAAGAAGCAGGGTGGCAATTATTCTTTCTCTCACGGTTTCCAGTGTCCGGGTAACCATCGTTGCCATGGTATCACACCCGAAACCGAGAACCATGGGAATAACGGCCCTGCCGCTCAGCCCGATTTTTTTGAAAACCCTGTCCACAAGGAGAGCAAGCCGCGGAAAATAGCCGCTATCCTCCAATATGGAGAAAAAGAGAAAGAAAGTGGCAACAATCGGCAGGATAATTCCCACGGCGTAGCGCAAGCCGAGGGTTATAATCCCGTATTCCCCCACGAACAGTTCCTGAACGGCACCCACCGGCACCAGAGCCTTGACAACCCCGGTAATCCAGGGGTTGAAATATTGCTCGAACAGGGTCCCCTCCAGAAAATCGACCAGGGTTCCGGCGCCAAAATCCCCAACGAACCGGTAAAGGCCGAAGTATAGGACGAGGATCAAAAGGGGTATCCCGGTCAACGGCCTGACGGACAAGCGCGAAAGGCGCTCCCCGAACGACACTTTTTCGCTGGCAGGCTCCTGGAACACGCCGTTCATGAGCCCCTTTACCACTGCCTTCCGCTCCATGGAAAGGTCGAGATGGAAAGAATCACGCCGTGCAAAAATCTTCTCCAGAACTTTTTCCTCTACGGCGGTATTATTCGCACCCTCCACCTGACGAACAAGTGCCGCAACCTCTTCATCGCGCTGCAGGAGAAGGAGTGCCAGCGCTTTTTTTGACAGGTTGTACTGACCAAGAAGGAGACTGACAACCTCCTCGATATCAGACTCAAGTCTCCTGCTGTAACCGAAAACCGCATGTTTTTTATGATCATACCCGGCTATTGCCTGCTTCAATTCCGGCAATCCACGCTTTTTCGCAGCCGCGGCGCCAATAACGGGTATGGCCAGCTTTTCCTGAAGCAGGGCCGTATCTATGGAAAGACCCATTCGCTCCGCCTCATCCATGATATTGATCACCAGAATAACCGGCAGTCCAGCCTCAATCAACTGAAGCGTCATAGCCAGCATCCTTCCCAGATTTCTCGCATCAATAACATGAACCACGATATCGGGAGATTCATTCAAAAGAATTTCCCTGGCGACCCGCTCTTCCTCCGTTATGGGAAGCAAAGCATACATTCCCGGTGTATCAATAACCTCGCAATAAGCGTCACCAACATTGGCGGTCCCCCGGGAAACCTCTACCGAGGTTCCGGGATAATTCGAAACGGTAACATATGCCCCGGTCAATGCATTGAAGAGGACACTCTTGCCCACATTCGGATTACCTACCAGGCATACTCTTTTGCAGGCCTTGCCGGCTGATTCCGCTGACGGGACATGACAGGAAGGTTTCCTCTTGAAAAAAGACATGACAACCTCATAAGAACTATTTGCTATTGAAAATCACTTTCATCAATGTGACAAAATTCACTACTTCCGGCATTTAGGGCAGATTCCATAGAGTTCAAGTTTATGCGTATGAACAAGGTATCCATGACTTTCGGCGATTTCATCCTGAAGCTTTTCTATGGCCTCGTTGGAGAATTCCATCACTTCACCGCAGCGGGTGCAGAGCAGGTGATCGTGATGTTCTCCCTCGGCCACATGTTCGTAGCGTGTCTGGCCATCCCCAAAGTGAATCTCACGAGCAATGCCCGATTCGGAAAACAGTTTCAAAGTACGGTACACCGTTGCATAGCCTATATTGGGATGCCTTGCGCGCAACTTCAGATACAGTTCCTCGATACTCATGTGTGCATCGGAGGAGAGGAACCCGTCCAGGACAATGTCCCGTTGCCTGGTTGACTTCAAGCCCTTGCGGGCAATGAAGTCATGGAATAATTTTCTCTTGGACTTTTTCAAGGAAGCCTCTTAGTTGAAAATGAATTTCATGATACATTTCATTGCCCTTCCTGTCAATATCTTTGCATAAATTTCCGGAGGCAAAAAATCTTCCTGCAATTCGATGCGTTGTCTGCAACTTGACAAACCGATGATTGACATTATGCTAGATACATGGACGAGAAGGTTCAAATTGATCAACAACAAGAGGAGGTAAGGAACGATGCGTCAAATTCTTGCAATACTGCTCATTGGCTCGGCTTTGGCTTTTTTCGGCGTGGTCGCAACGGAAGTTCCAGCACAGGCAGCGGAATCGGCAAAACCTCTGATCAAATGCTCAACCTGCGGCGTGGAATTTACTTCACAAGCAGGACTTGATGAACACCTGAAAGCTCATCCCGACCATAAAGCAGCCGCGGTTCCCCAAGCGTCACAACCTCTGATCAAATGTTCCACCTGTGGCGCAGAATTCACCTCGCAGGCAGGGGTAACGGATCACTTCAAGGCCAATCCTGACCACAAAGCCACCACTCCAATTATCAAATGTTCAACATGTGGCGTGGAATTTACTTCTCTGAATGAAATGGACGAGCATCTGAAAGCGCACCCGACGCACAAATAGGGCAAGGGATTGAACCCATTCAATGCAAAAGCCGCTCAGAATAAAGAGCGGCTTTTTTCAAACCTTCAGACAATTATCGCGGTTCTGCCAGCACGACCAGATAACCGTCAGGGTCAAAACACCACACTTCCTTGAATCCATAGGGTTTCTCTTCCAAAGGGTACAGGATTTCCAATCCCTCGTTCAGCAATGCCTCGTAGATTTCCTCTATGCCCTGGACACGGAAATGGAGTGTCATACCAACGCCTCTGGGAAATGATTCAAATTGTTCTTCAAGAACCGGGTGGGCATTGACAACCAGCGCCTCCTCGTTGAAAACGAGGGTCCAATCGCTCTGCTCCATGACAAGGTACTCGGGGAATCCCGGTGCGGTCATGGTTCGCAGCAAGGGGACACCGAGTATCCCTGCGTAAAAGGCCTCGGTAGTATCCAGGTCAGAAACCGCAAGCTGGACGGAAAAACTTTTTACCAAGCCGCTGGTGCGTGTTTCCGCAGCCAATTATTCACCGCCGCCAAACAAAATGGTTACATATCGGGAGAGTACTGAAAGGTAGTTGGTAAAAACCATGATGCCGATAATTATGAGAAAAACACCGGTTGCTATTTCCATAATGCGGATATGCTTCTTGTACCGGTTGAAAAACCCCAGGAACCGGTGCAATGCAAGCGAGGACAGGAAGAACGGGGTACCGAGCCCTGCAGAATAGACAAGCAACAGGGCCATCCCGTGGAAGACCTTTTCTTCAGTCGCGGCGATTATCAAGATAGAGGCAAGAATCGGGCCGATGCAGGGTGTCCAGCCGGCGGCAAAAGCCAGGCCGACCAGGAAACTCCCCAGATAACCGGCCGGCTTGCGATGGATGGTAAGCCTCTTCTCACCAAGCAGCGCACCGAGGTCAACGATTCCGGTAACATGAATCCCGAAGACAATAATCAGTATACCGCCTGCTATTCGCAAGGCATTCATGTGCTCTTGCAGAAAACTGCCGAGATACGTTGCCGACGCCCCGAGCAAAACGAAGACCGCTGTAAAGCCGGCGATGAAAAACAGGGAGTGGAGCACCGTCTGCCGCCTTACCGCATGGGACGGATGCTCCGCCTTCAGGTCCGCGAAGGAGAGTCCTGTAATATAGGTTACATACGAAGGGATAAGTGGCAAAACACACGGTGAAAGAAAAGAGAGTAACCCGGCCAGAAAGGCGCCGGCGAAGCTTATATTTACAGGTTCCATTTATTCGCTCCATAGTGCCGCGAGATTTTCGTCGTCGATGGAAATTACGATCATTCCACCTCTCTCAGGCTATCAAGGTGCCGGATGACCGAGGGGTCACTCCAATCGATCGGGCCTATTACCTTTTTCCGGATTATCCCCTGCTTGTCAATGACAAATGTTTCCGGCACCCCGGTTATGCCATAATTTTTTCCAACCTGACCATCAGAATCAAGAAGGGTTGGCAGGCTCACTCCTGTTTTACCGAAGAACGCGGCAATGGCTTCCCTCCCCCCTTTATCGATGGCAACCGTGAGCAACTGAAAATCTCTTGCAGGCAGTTTCGCGTTGAGAGTTACCAAGGAGGGAATTTCTTCCCGACACGGGGGGCACCAGCTCGCCCAAAAATTCAGCAGCACAACCTTGCCGCGCAAACCGGACAGCCTCACCTTCTCTCCTGAAAGGGCTGTCAGCTCGAAATCGGGAGCAGGCCCTCCTTCTCTCGGGGCAGGCGCTTCACTCTTGCAGCCCGTCAACACAAGTAGCAAGACTCCGATAATTAGTAAAAGATTTGCTTTCACTCCGGACCCTCCTCGCTAAGGATTGGTATAACATTAATCCCCGGAGGGTGCAATATGATGCTCTCATAGCAACGATTTTCGATTAGGCAGAACTGTGAATCGGTTAGCTGAGGTCGGCCATCCCCTCGCTGCAAGAACTGCAGAATTGATATGTCTGTTGTTTCAACGGGATCGGCGGGAGTGGTGGGAGCCGTAGTTTAACGCTGTCTGGTAAGGACGTAATCGGCAAGATTTTTCAGGGCATCTTTTTCCGGTGAAGAGGGGAACATTTCAAGACGGGATTTGCTGCTTTCGACATACTCTCCGGCAACCCTCAAGGTATAGTCGATCCCGCCATATGCATGGACTAGATCAAATACCTTCATAAAGTCATCTTCTTTGACAGAATCCTTATTTATTATCGTTTCTATCTCATTTTTTTCAGCTAGGGTACAATTCCTGAAGGTATGAATCAAAGGAAGGGTTATTTTCCCTTCTTCCAGGTCATGGCCAATGGACTTGCCAAATTGCTCCTCGCTCGAGGTATAATCCAGAGCATCGTCAATCAACTGGAAGGCAATCCCCAATTCCAGCCCGAAAATTTTCAGGGCAGTTTCACGCTCCCGGGACACCTTTCCCAGGATGGCACCCGCCTGACATGCAGTCGCAAGCAGGATTGCTGTCTTGCTCTTTACCACCTCGACATACTGCTCCTCCGTAAGGGCCAGGTCGGTAGAGCTGACAAGCTGCAGCACTTCACCCTCCGCGATCATGGTGGTAGCGGCAGACAACGCACGAAGGATTTCAAGATCCCCGTCGGCAATCATGATGGAGAATGATTTCGAAAAGAGATAATCGCCCACAAGCACCGAGGCTTCGTTTCCCCACAAGGTGTTCGCCGAAGCCAGCCCCCGCCGGAGATGCGCACTGTCGACAACATCATCATGTAGCAGTGTGGCAGTATGAATGAATTCTATGACACTTGCCAGCGGCACGAGCCTGTCCCCGCGATAGCCGCAGAGCCTTGCCGACAGGAGGAGCAATACCGGCCTGATCCGCTTTCCTCCGCTGCTAAAAACATACTCAGCAACTTTGCTGATGAGAGGAACGTTTGAATGCAGGTCCTTCATGAACTGCAACTCAACATTTTTCAGGTCTTCTTCGATCAGTGCAAGCGCCGCTTCCATTAAGAACCTCGGTAATAAGCTGCGGTCATAGTAAAGGAATGCCTTCTGGTTTGTCAAAGCATTTCTGCCGGCACCGGAATGCCTCCTCAAGAGACTTCCACAAAAACAATTGCGCCTGGACACGCCTGGATTTATAACTGATTTCAAGGGCTTGACGGGACAAGACCAGGGAAAAGTCCGGATCGTGTCAAGGATTTTGGGATTGGTGACCGATCAGGGATCGGCGTAAATGAGAGAGGGTGGAACGGAAAGGTTATGTACGGAAGCCCGGCGTTTGAATACCCCTCTTTTTGTGATACTATGAACACTTGAAATAGCATTTGCATTGACGGGTTTTCACCAGGCACCGCCTGCCTGAAAGTATTTGTTTTTTCCTCTTGATACAACTGCCGTTCAGGTACGAGGCGTGAAATTTACCCGGCGAAAATCCCTGACATAGGAGTCTACCATGGCTGACTCTTTCAAAGAACGAATTCAAGATATCAACCCCATATACAGCAGATTCGATTCTCTGCAGACTCTCCAACTCAATCTCGGAAACCGATGCAATCTGCATTGCGCTCACTGTCATGTGGGGGCATCGCCTTCTGGCAGCAGGATAATGGGCAGGGGAATCATGGAAAAGGTCATCAGTTTCCTGCGGAAAAATGAGGGGATGACTCTGGACATCACCGGCGGATGCCCTGAGATGAACCCTCACTTTCGATTTCTGATTGAAGGAACGGATGGTCTGTCCATCCGCCGCATGGTGCGCAGCAACCTGACGATTTTGAATGAGAAGGGCATGGATTGGCTGCCCAGCTTTTTCCTGCGGCATCACCTGGTGGTCATTGCATCCCTGCCCTGCTACCTTGAGGAAAATGTGGATCGACAGAGGGGCAAAGGAGTTTTCGAACAAAGCATAAAGGCGCTCCGCATACTCAATGACCTGGGATACGGGGACTCCCTTGAACTGCATCTCGTATATAATCCCGGAGGCGCATTTCTTCCCGATGCACAGGAAAGACTGGAATCCGCCTATAAGGAGTATCTACACACCGAGTACGGCATCATGTTCAACAAGCTCTACACCATTTCCAATGCTCCCATCGGCCGATTTAAAGCATATCTGGAAGAGAAGGGAGCCTATGAAACGTACCTCGATCTCCTTACAACAAAGTTTAATCCGCAAACTCTGCTTCATCTTATGTGCCGGACCATGGTAAGCGTCGATTGGCAGGGGATATTATACAACTGCGATTTCAATCAGGCCATCGGGCTTCCCATCAAGACCACCGAAAACCACATATTGAGAATCGACGACCTTGAGAGTGTTGCGAAAAAGGGCTGTGAACTTTCTCTCGGTCGCCATTGCTACTGCTGTACGGCCGGAGGAGGCTCAAGTTGCAACGGTGCCCTTGCGGCATGAACTCACGTTGATACACTATGTGGCAAAAGGGTATACGTTACCAGGAGACGGTTGACCTATATGACTAGCCATACCGGCTGACAGGGGGAAAGAGATGCAGATTGCCATTGCAGGGCTGGGACGTATGGGAATGAACATGGCCAGGAAGCTGGTGAGGGGAGGGCATGAGGTTGTAGCATGGAACCGTTCCCCGGATAAAGTTGAAGAAATTGCCGGCGACGGCGCCAAGGGGACGTTCTCCCTTGGCGAAATGGTGGAATCACTTGTTTCCCCGAGAACTGTCTGGCTCATGCTTCCTGCAGGGAAGACCGTCGACGACGCCATCGAACAACTGACGCCTCTCCTTGAACCGGGAGATATCATTATTGACGGTGGTAACAGTTTCTACCGGGACGATATGAAACGAAAGCGCCATCTTGATCATTACGGCATTCATTATCTCGATGTCGGTGTCAGCGGCGGGATATGGGGACTGAAAGAGGGATATTGCCTGATGGTCGGAGGTGAGGCAAAAATCTTCCGCCATCTCGAGCCGGTTTTCCAGACTCTTGCCCCCCCGGAAGGGTATATGCATTGCGGGGAGTGCGGCGCAGGACATTTTGTCAAGATGGTGCATAACGGTATTGAATACGGAATGATGTCCGCGTATGGGGAAGGTTTTTCAATACTGAAGGCGTCTCCTTATGGCAACAGTCTCAATCTTGCTTCCGTGGCACACCTTTGGAACAAGGGCAGTGTAGTCCGCTCCTGGCTGCTTGAACTGATGGAAGCGGCTTTTCTGAAAGACAGGGACCTCGAATCGCTCCAGGGATACGTTGAAGACTCCGGCGAAGGGAGATGGACCGTCCAGCAGGCTATCGACACCGGCGTGCCTGCTCCGGTGATTGCGGCGGCGGTCTTTCAACGTTTCCGATCCCGCATTCAGGACAGTTTTTCGGACAAAGTTCTGGCGGCGCTGCGGAATGAATTCGGCGGACATGCCGTGGTTGCGAAAGATGAAGGGAAAAAGTCTCCTTCGGCCGGGGCAGGAGAAGTACGCCCCGCAAGCAGGCAAAAATAATTCGCATGTTCGGAGGATGACAGGTATGGGCAGCCAAGAATACGCGGAAAAGTCAGCCGACATCCCCCGCTGCGAGATAGAAGTCCCGCATCCATGTTGTCTTGTCATTTTCGGAGCCTCGGGAGACCTCGCCAAAAGGAAATTGATCCCTTCCATCTACCGACTGTATCGGCAGCAATTGCTGCCAAGGGGGTTCTTTGTACTCGGACTGGCACGAACTCCGAAAACATCGGAGCAGTTCCGGGAAGACATGCGGATCGGAATTCGGGAAACCCTGCCGGAAGAATGTGATGATACATGCTGGAGAAATTTTTCATCAATCCTGGAATACCGGACCGTAGAATATGGCGAGCCGGAATCGTTCCGGAAAAATATCGCCGACGTGCTCCCTTTGAAAGAGGGGATTGCCGGCACTGGCGGAAACCGGGTATTCTACGTAGCGACCCCCCCCACGATTTATGAGGACATAATTTTCAGCCTGCAAGCAGCAGGTTTATCACGAGAACAGGGAAATACGGTAAAAATCGTTATCGAGAAACCCTTTGGGAGAGACCTGGAGTCGGCCCGGAGACTCAATACCGTCCTGCTGCAAGCTTTTGAGGAACGCCAGATATACCGTATCGACCACTACCTTGCCAAAGAAACCGTACAGAACATCCTGATGTTCCGTTTTGCCAACTCAATTTTTGAACCCCTCTGGAATCGGCGCTACATCGACCACGTTCAGATTACATCTGCAGAAACACTGGGCATAGAACAAAGGGCGGGCTATTACGAAAAGGCCGGGGTCTTGAGGGATATGTTCCAGAATCATATGTTCCAGCTCCTTTCCCTTACCGCACTTGAACCTCCCGCATTATTCAGCCATAACCGCGTGCGGGATGAGAAAGCCAAGGTTTTCCAGGCAATCCGGCCTTTCAACCTTGACAGACTGGATGAGACAGTAGTAGTCGGCCAATATGGAAAGGGAATCTGTAATGGGAAAGCAGTGTATGGTTACCGTGAAGAAGCCGGGGTAGCGGCTGATTCCGTCACCCCCACGTACGCTGCACTGAAGGTAAATATCGAAAACTGGCGTTGGAATGGGGTTCCTTTTTATCTGCGTTCCGGAAAGAGACTGAAGAGCCGCACAACCGAAATCAGTATCCATTTCAAACAGGTTCCGCATATGATGTTCCCCTCGACGATGGGTAATAATATCGAGCCAAACACCCTCCTTCTGCGAATTCAGCCGGATGAGGGGATAACCCTGGAATTCCAGGCAAAAAATCCCGGGTCGCGATTCTGCCTAAACCCCGTCAAACTGAATTTTTCCTATCCGGCTAACCTGGTTCTGGATGCATACGAACGGGTACTCCTCGATTGCATGCAAGGAGACCAGATGCTTTTTATCAGGGATGATTTAGTCGATCTCACCTGGTCACTGCTCTCACCCCTCATTGATAGACTTGAATCTCTGAGTGACATCCCGTTTCCCAATTATGCCGCGGGTACGGAGGGCCCCGCCGCTGCTTTGCTTCTCGCGGAGCGGGATGGACGCCGATGGAAGCCCCTGTGACAGACAAAACAATCGAAACTTTCGAGTCAATCGAAGAATTGTCCCGGTGTGCGGCTGAGCTTTTCACAGCAGAAACAGAACTGGCCGTGGCACGCCACGGGAGATTTTCAGTTGCACTTTCAGGGGGCTCCACTCCCGGGCAATTATACTGCTTACTCTCTACAGAGAAATATCGCATGCGTATCGATTGGGAACGGGTTCACATCTTTTGGACGGATGAACGCTGCGTCCCCCCAAATCATCCGGATAGCAATTTCAAGCTTGCCTCCGACCTTTTGCTGTCAAAATTATCCTTGCCGAACAGCAATATCCACAGGATTCCCGGAGAGTTATCAGAAGAGAAGGCCGCGCTCGCATACGAAAAAGATTTGCTTTGTTTTTTTTCACCCTCCGTTATCCCGCGTTTTGATCTCATTTTTCTGGGTGTAGGCCAAGATGGCCATACCGCTTCGATTTTCCCGGGGACAATAGCAGCAGATACGTCCGCCGGATTAGCCATACCCGTGCATGCGAACAAATTGGGGTGGCATAGGGTAACCCTGTCCTATGCGGTTCTCAATTGTGCCGCAACAGTGGCTTTTCTCGTAGCCGGCAAGGCAAAGGCCTCGGTTGTCAGGGACATTCTGGAAGGAAAAAATCAAATACTTCCAGCGTCTCGGGTACACCCCGAGAGGGGCAGAACGCTTTGGTTTCTTGACCGTGACGCGGCATCCCTGCTGAAGAACAGGAATATATAGCAGAGAATCCATGCTACCGTAAACTTTTCGCATTTCGCGTATCACAAGCCCTTGCAGTTTTTCATTTTTCATCTAGACTATTTCCTTGCGCCACTTCGCATTCGGTGACTTGAAGCAGTTTCGATCCCTGGCTGGCCCTTCGTCACCATGCGTGCCATTTGGCAGCGCAACTCGCATATTGCATATTGATTAGTATTTTTATTTCCGGGAGAGGAACATGCGTAAAATGGAACTTTGGGAAAGATATAAAAAATACACCTGCTATTCCCCCGAGATCGGCCTGATTCTAGATATCAGCAGGATGAATTTCCCCGAAGATTACTTCATGAAAATGGAGCCGTTTATTGAGAAGGCCTATCGGGACATGAAAGGTCTGGAGGGCGGCGCCATTGCCAACCCGGGCGAGATGCGCATGGCGGGCCACTATTGGCTGCGCAATCCGGATCTCGCTCCCGACCTCCCGATGAAAAACATAATCGAAGCAACCATTCGTACTATAAAACAATTCACTGCAGAGATCCATTGCGGAGTGGTAGCTCCCCAGAAAGCAGAACGCTTCAGACGTTTCCTGGTTATCGGGATTGGAGGTTCGGCCTTGGGTCCGCAATTCGTTGCTGATGCCTTGGGGAATACACATGACCCGATGAAGCCCTATTTCTTCGACAATACCGATCCTGATGGGATGGACCGGGTTCTTTCCGATTTGGGTGGCTCTCTTAGCGAAACACTTGTTCTTGTCATATCAAAAAGCGGGGGGACAAAGGAAACAAGGAACGGAATGCTCGAGGCAAGGAGGGCATATGAGCGGATTGGACTGGAGTTTTCCCGGCATGCGGTTGCGGTTACCGGCGTCGGAAGCGAACTTGACAGGGCTGCCTTAGAGCAGGGATGGATAAAGCGCTTCCCCATGTGGGACTGGGTAGGAGGCAGGACCTCTGTGACTTCCGCAGTCGGTTTGCTTCCAGCCTCTTTACAGGGTTTCGACATCGACTCGTTTCTCTCCGGCGCACGGACATGCGACGAACTGACGCGAAAAGGACGAACCTTGGAAAACCCGTCAGCCCTCCTCGCCCTCATGTGGTATTACGCAACCGGAGGGCGGGGCAATAGACACATGGTCATCCTGCCATATAAGGACCGCCTTTTACTCTTTTCCCGATATCTGCAGCAGCTGGTCATGGAGTCGCTCGGCAAGAAATTCGATCTGGCCGGCTCTGAAGTAAAACAGGGAATAAGTGTTTACGGAAACAAGGGGTCTACCGACCAGCATGCCTATGTTCAGCAGCTACGCGATGGTCTGAACAATTTTTTTGTTACATTTATTGAGGTGCTTAAGGACAGGAAAGGAAAATCAGCTTTCGTCGAAGATAGGACCACAAGCGGAGACTTCCTGAATGGTTTCCTCCATGGGACTCGTGACGCGCTTCACGGAAATGCCAGAGAGTCGATGACCTTAACCATGGAAAGAATTGACGCCTTTACTCTGGGAGCTCTCATTGCTCTTTATGAACGGGCTGTCGGTTTTTACGCATCATTGATAAATATTAACGCCTATGACCAGCCTGGCGTCGAAGCGGGCAAAAAGGCCGCAGCAGCAATAATCAATCTGCAGAATGAGATTCTGCGGTTCCTGCATTCCCGCAAAGGCGGCAAACCCTTGCAGGTTGAAGAGATTGCCGCCGGTATTGGGCACCTTGACGAAGTAGAACTTGTTTTCAAGATATTGCTCCACGCCTCATCAAATGAAGATCATGGTATAACAATGTATAAATCCGGCAGGATTTTCGAGAGCCGGTTCGAATAATTTTACTGCAATTTCGTTTTTTGGGAGGCCGGGAAGGGGGTGGGTAAAAGTACCAGGAGAGAGAGTCATTCGAAACTGAACGCTCACTCTTTCAGAGGATTACTTTTCACCACCCCCACTCCCCTGGAAAGATCTTTATCAACGAAGCAGAAGAACATAGCAGCTTCTCACAAGCTGCTATTTCATGTCAGTAACGTTGGCAAATACTGTTTTCTTCTTATCTATTCCACGTACCCACTTCCATTCTTTCGACATACCCCCAACGCCTTTACAAAAATGATCACATTTGGCCGGCGGCAGGTGGCGTAAATATCCTGGTTGCAAGTTCGGCATCAATCATCAGCAAGCCTGCACCGCTATCCCCTACAAGCTGCAATTTTGAAATAATTTCATTGTCATTTCCTTCTTCCTCAATCTGTTCAGTAACAAACCATTGCAAGAATATCTGTGTTGCATGGTCCTTTTCAGACATCGCCACTTCAACTAACTCATTTATGGATTTCGTGATAAACTTCTCATGCTCCAGGGTCTGCTCGAACATCATCAGCAGTGAACCGAATTCAGCCGGTGGAGCGGCAATCGATCCAAGCTGTGCATGCTCACCCTGGCTAAGGATGTAATCATAAAATTTCATCGCATGGGTCATTTCCTCTTGGTACTGCACCATAAACCAATTCGCCGATCCTTTTAGTCCTTTATAGGTAGCAAAGGATGACATCGCTAGATACAGGTAAGCGGAATAAAGTTCCTTATCCAACTGGCTATTAAGGGCTTGTGCCATCTTCTTAGTAATCACGTTGTATACCTCCGTTTTTGTACAATTATATCCGAAAAAGAAAATAGCACCAGTCGAAAAACGATCAATGTCGCGACAAAAAAGCAGATCTATCACCGCAAAGGTCACTTAGCGCAAGATTTTCAAGGACATTTTATACGCTCGAAAGCGTACTCAGCGATTTAACGGGGACAGGAAGAATGGGTGGCCACCGGACATATGTAATTCATACGGTAAGCCTGGGACGCAAATGCACTTTCACCTGGAGTCTCGTAATTAGAAAAACACCGCAGGAACTTGCACATGTGAAAGGTCACGAAGCATTATTTGCGGTTTAGGATGCAGAGCATATTCCCCGTATATGAGAAAAAAGGCATAGGGATGGGGTAAGAACGAAGAAAGCCCGCCAGGGAGACCTGGCGGGCATGGTAAGATCCCGGCGGCGACCTACTCTCCCACACAGCTTCCCGTGCAGTA
>JAGFXO010000123.1 GCA_017861285.1 Geobacteraceae bacterium
CGACGTGAAAGGCCGGGAAGCCATACTCCGTGTCCATGCCAAGAACACACCGCTTGCCGAAGGCGTTGACCTGTCAGTCATTGCCAGGGGGACACCGGGATTCTCGGGAGCGGATCTCGCCAACGTCGTCAATGAAGCGGCCCTTCTGGCCGCCCGCAAGGACAAGAGTTCCGTGGAAATGCAGGATTTCGACGATGCCAAGGACAAGGTCCTGATGGGTGTCGAAAGGCGCAGCATGGTAATTTCGGAAGAAGAGAAGAAAAATACCGCATTCCATGAGGCAGGGCACACCCTGGTGGCCAAACTGATCCCCGGCACCGATCCGGTGCACAAGGTATCCGGGCACTGGGCATCACCATGCAGCTGCCGATAGAAGACAAGCACAGCTATTCGAGGGAGGCACTGTACAACAGGATCGCCGTGCTCATGGGAGGAAGGGCCGCGGAAGAGCTCATCTTCAACACCATGACCACCGGCGCCGGCAACGATATCGAACACGCTACCGAAATAGCCAGAAAGATGATCTGCGAATGGGGAATGAGCGAAAAAATGGGGCCGGTCACTTTCGGCAAAAAGGATGAACAGATTTTCCTCGGCAGGGAAATGGCGGTCTCGAAAAACTACAGCGAGGCAACGGCGGTCGACATCGATAACGAGATACGGCGTGTTGTAGAAGACAACTATAACCGTGCAAAGAATCTCCTGTCCGACAACATGGACTCCCTGGTGCGGCTCTCCCAGTCTCTCATCGAGAAGGAGAATCTCTCGGGCGCCGAAGTGGACGAAATTATAAGCAGCCGACCGCAGGCCCCCGCACCGGAAACCGGAATCGCCTAGAATGATGTACTTCAGGAATATTCCCCCCTCCATCGACGTGCCTGCGCGCTGAAGCGCTACGGCGCGCAAGCGTGAAGGGGCATTTTTTATATC
The DNA here is from genome assembly GCA_017861285.1 of Geobacteraceae bacterium. Lineage (GTDB taxonomy): Bacteria > Desulfobacterota > Desulfuromonadia > Geobacterales > Geobacteraceae > CAIWTU01. The sequence continues at coordinate 931 of JAGFXO010000123.1, forward strand.
ATCGAACAAATGGAACCTGACACGGGCCAGGCAGCACATGATTTTTTCTTCGAATGAATATGCTTTTCCCGGCACCTGGAATATCGGAAGACGGACCCTGGACCTGACGAAACGACCCTGCCTCATGGGGATTCTCAACGTAACCCCAGATTCGTTTTCTGACGGATCGTATTTCCTGGACCCGGACAGGGCTGTGGAACGGGCGCTGGACATGGAGGCGCAGGGCGCAGACATAATCGATATAGGTGGCGAAAGCACCCGCCCGTATGCCACGCCGGTCACGGAGGAAGACGAACTGGAAAGGGTCCTGCCGGTCTTGCGGAAACTGGCGGGAAGGCTCAGGATACCGATCTCCATCGATACCTACAAGGCAGCCGTGGCGCGGGAAGCTCTCCTGTCCGGAGCGGAGATCGTAAACGACATCAGCGGCATGGTCTTCGACAGCGCCATGGCGGACGTTGTCTCCTCCCTGAATTCCGGCGTGATAGTGACGCACACGAGGGGGAGGCCCGCCGAGATGCAGAACGATACCGGGTACCACTCCCTTGTGGAGGAAATTCTTACAGCCCTGCGGGAGTCTCTGTCGCTGGGTGAATCCCGCGGCATCAAGGCCGACAGGATGGTTATCGACCCGGGCATAGGTTTCGGCAAAAGCTGCGGGGGAAATCTGCTTATTCTCAACAGACTGCGGGATTTTACCACCCTCGGTCGCCCGGTCATGGTGGGTACTTCCCGCAAGTCTTTTATCGGTTCGGTGTTGAACCGGCCGGTGGAAGACAGGATTTTCGGAACTGCCGCGACAACCGCTTTGGCCATTGCCAATGGCGCAGCTATCGTGCGCGTCCACGACGTTCGGGAGATGCGCGACGTTGCTGACATGACCATGGCCGTTCTTCAGACGGCACCCTGCAATACCTGACCGGCTTCCCTCATGTGCTGACAAATATTTTTATACTCTCTTGGTGTGCTGACTATGGCGATACTTGATATTCTGAAAAATTTCACCTGGCTGGATTTTCTGGATATTGCAATTGTCGCCTTCCTCATCTACAACATCATCCTGCTATTGAAGGGGACGAAAATGGTCCGGCTCCTTACGGGGCTGGCCGTGCTGCTTGCAGTTTATCTGCTGTCCCACATATGCGGGCTTGTGGCGCTGCACAGGATGCTCGACCACCTGGTCGGGTCGATAATTCTTGTTTTCGTCATCATTTATCAGCACGAAATTCGTCGGGCACTCCTTACCATGGGGAAAAAGCGGCCCGCCAGGGGGCAACCGCATGAAATGCCGCAGCTGATCGAGGAACTGGCAGCCGCCACTGACGGGCTGACAAAGAAAAGCATCGGGGCACTGATCGTACTTGAAGGCAAAATCGACGTGGATGATTTTATCGAGGTCGGAACGGAAATTGACGCGAAGGTTACCTGTGAACTGATATCATCGATATTTCTCCCCTATTCTCCCATCCATGACGGCGCCGTCATCATCAAGAAGGGAAAATTGACGAAAGCCGGCTGTTTTCTCCCCCTGACACGCAATCCGCTGGTGAGCAAATCATTGGGAACACGTCACAGGGCCGCCATCGGCCTGGCGGAGCGGACTGATGCAATCGTCATCATCGTCTCCGAGGAGACCGGGAAGGTTTCCATAGCCGCCGACGGCCGATTGACGTATGATGTGGACCAGGCTTCCCTGCGCAAAACGCTGAAGAAGCTCCTTGAATCGAGGGACCAAGGATGGCTGCAATGAAACTGCGGGACTTCATTACCAGAAATCTCGCCGCGAAGCTCCTTTCTCTGGCCATAGCGATCATTTTCTGGTTTTCGGTAACCGCCGGGAAAGAGGCGGTACGGAATTTTTCGGTGCCGATACGTTTGACAAATATACCGCCGGGGTTGCATCCTGCCGGTACAGTTCCCGGGAGAGCGGAGGTTACCGTCGCCGGCCCCGGATTTTTTTTCCTGATCCGTCCGCTAGCCGGGAAGGTCCTGACCCTGGACCTGCGCAATACCGGGGAAGGAAGCACGGCATTCCCCGACCTCAGGGAAAACCTGGGCTTACCAGAAGAGCTGCGCGTGATCAGGATGTATCCGTCCAGCCTGGAATTGAAGCTCGAAAGAAAGACAGACCGCATTTCCGGTCTTCGTTAATAGTGCAGGAGGAATTTGATGAAAAAATTATTTGGAACCGATGGTGTGCGCGGCGTGGCAAACGTCTACCCCATGACCACCGAGATGGCCATGCAGATAGGCAGGGCAACAGCGTATATCTTCAAGAACGATAAAAGAAGGCACCGCATCGTCATCGGCAAGGACACCCGCCTTTCCGGTTACATGATTGAGAACGCTCTTGTGGCGGGCATATGCTCCATGGGAGTCGATGTGCTCCTGGTCGGTCCACTTCCGACCCCGGGCATCGCCAATATAACCTCGTCCATGCGGGCTGACGCCGGCGTCGTCATATCGGCATCCCATAACCCTTTTCAGGATAACGGCATCAAGATTTTCTCCCGTGACGGATTCAAATTGCCTGATGAAATGGAACTCAGAATCGAGGACCTGATTTTTTCCAACGGTATCGATTCCCTGCGCCCGACAGCGAGCGGTGTCGGCAAGGCATACCGTATCGATGATGCCGCGGGACGGTACGTGGTGTTCCTGAAAAGCACCTTCCCGAAGGAACTCGACCTGTCGGGAGTGAAAATTGTACTCGACTGCGCCAACGGGGCAGCCTACAAAGTGGCGCCGGCCGTTTTCCAGGAACTGGGGGCAGAGGTTATTCTTCTGGGCGCGAAGCCGAACGGAATCAACATCAACGACGGCTGCGGTTCACTGCACCCGGAGATCATCAGCGAGGCAGTCAGGAAACACGGCGCCGACATCGGCATTGCCCTGGATGGAGATGCCGACCGGGTGATATTCGTGGATGAATTCGGGGCCGAAGTGGACGGCGATCATATCATGGCCCTGTGCGCCACCGACCTGCTCAAGAAGAAGAAATTGCGTAAGAACACCCTGGTGGCGACGGTTATGAGCAACATGGGACTGGATATCGCAGTCAAGAAAGCCGGGGGCAAGGTCATCAGAACCGCGGTCGGTGACCGGTATGTGGTCGAGGAGATGCTTCGCGGCGGGTATAACGTCGGGGGGGAACAGTCGGGACACCTTATTTTCCTCGACTACAATACGACCGGCGACGGGATACAGTCCGCCCTGCAGGTGCTGGCCATAATGCGCAAGAATGAAAAAAAGCTCTCCGAACTTGCCCGGGTCATGACCGCATTGCCGCAGGTCCTGGTAAATGTCAGGGTTCCGGAACGAAGGGACATCAAGACCATACCCGAAGCAGTAAAACTGATCCGGGAGGTCGAAAAGAGCCTGAAGGACGAAGGCAGGGTTCTGATACGTTATTCCGGGACGGAACCGCTGCTGCGGATAATGCTGGAGGGCCCGGATAATGACCGGATAACGGTATGGGCGAATGATATCGCCGAACTCGTTAGCAGAAAGATCGGGGGGGTCTAAAAGTGGCAAAACTTGCAATCAATGTTGATCATGTTGCAACGCTCCGGCAGGCCCGGGGCGGAACGGAACCCGATCCGGTGGCGGCCGCGGCAATTGCCGAACTGGCAGGAGCCGACGGCATCATCGTCCATCTTCGCGAGGACCGGAGGCATATCCAGGACAGGGATCTGAAACTGCTGCGCCATACCGTCAAAACCAGGCTCAACATGGAAATGGCGGCCACGGATGAAATGGTTGCCATAGCCCTGTCGTTAAAGCCCGAGGTGTGCACGCTGGTCCCGGAGAAACGCCAGGAATTGACAACAGAGGGCGGCCTCGATGTACGGATGAATCTTCAGGTGATAGAGAAAGCCGTTGCACGACTCCAGGAAGCAGGCATTGCGGTCAGCCTGTTCATCGACCCGGATCCGGATCAGATCAAGGCATCCAACAAAATCGGCGCCGATTACGTGGAAATACATACGGGCTCTTTCGCCGAAGCGAAAGACTGGAAGACCGAAGAGCAGGAGCTGATAAAAATCGAAAACTCCATCAAACTGGCATCAAAGCTCGGAATGGGCGTTAATGCGGGGCACGGCTTGAATTATGCCAACATCAAGAAAGTTGCGGCATTGGGAGGAATCGAAGAGTTCAACATAGGCCATTCCATCATATCCAGGGCTGTGTTTACCGGGCTTGACCGGGCAGTGCGGGACATGGTGGACCTGATCAAATATGCCTGAGAAATCCCCTACGGTTCCCAGTTTATCGTCTGGTTGCGAAAATCGATCACATACCGCAGGTTACGCAGGAAATTCATGCCAAGCAGTCCATCGTACATGACCCTTGGCCCTCTGTGCTCCAGTATGGCGACATCCGTGTCGGTCTTCGTATGAGGGCCGACCGTCATGCGTGTCAGTTTGGTGCGCCACACATCAAGCACCCCCCCGCCGGCAACCTGCCCTTTCGTCTTTCTCGCCTGCCCCGGACCGACATTCAGACGGGCCGCGACATCGGAGTGAATCGATGTGACAGTGGCTCCCGTGTCCAGAAGCAGGACCGCCTGGACCTCAGTGGCATTTTTCTCAAGAATCACCGGGACCAGCACCTGGTTCCCCACGATTTTCACCGGCGTCACCGAATCCCCCTTTTCATGCACTGCTCGATATGAGGGGGGGGTCGAATGGCTCAGGATCCGCTGGTGCAACTGTTCCGCCAGGTCTCTACCATTCCTGTCTATCCTGAGAGTTTCATATTCCTTCAGGGCGCCAGCTCTGTCGTTCAGGGACAAATACGTCATCCCCAGGTAGAACCGTGCCTCCGAATGCCCCGGGTCAAGTGTCACGGACTTGCGCAATACTTCGGCAGCTTTCTCCAGCACTTGCGGATCGGTGGAGGACACGTTGTCACCCTGACGGTAATATGATTTGCCGAGCCATGCATATCCTTCGGCGTCATCAGGGTGTGATGAGACAAACCGCCCGAACACCTGCGCGGCCTTGCGGAACCCGCCTTGCGAATACAGCTCCCTTCCCTCCTTCAGCGCATCGTCGGCGAAAGAATCCGCCGAAAATACGGAAAGCATCACCACAATCAGTAAGACCACTCGCACGTCAGGCTCCTTTTCTCATTCGATTTCAGATTACTGTCGGCAAAATTCTGCCGCCGCATGTATTATAGCGGACAAAATTCCTTTCTTTGTTGCGGAAACAGCCAGAAAAAAGTATATAGTACTATCAGTTTTTTTCACCTTTATCCGGAAAATAGTAACT
>JAGFXO010000045.1 GCA_017861285.1 Geobacteraceae bacterium
GCACAATAAGGGCTTCACCCTGCTGGAAATCCTCATAGCCCTGCTGATCCTGGTGATGCTGAGCGGGGCCCTTTACGGAACCTATTTTGCGGTCATGAAGAGCCGCGAAAGGGCCACAGCCGGCCTTGAGCCTCTCCGCGACACGCGGGCCACCCTGGATGGACTGCGGCGGGAAATCGCCGCGGCATACTACTCCGGGAAAAACAGGAAGCTTCATTTCGTAGTCGAGGACCGGGATATGTTCGGGAAACCCTCTTCCACGCTGGATTTCACCACTGTCACAACGCCGTTGAGCGGGCCGACTCCCTCATCGGACCTAATTGTCGTGCGATACAAACCGGAGGAGAGACAAGGAAAGATGTTGCTCACTCGTGAGGAGCAGGATGTCTACCTGGAAGCCACATCGTCCCCCTATCCCCAGATTGAACATCTGGAGGGTTTCCTCGTGGAATGCTACAACGGAAACTCCTGGGTGAAAAGCTGGGACACCGCTTTGAACAACGGACTTCCCGAGGCGGTGCGGATCACGCTTACCATAAAGGAGGGCGAGAAAAGTTCTAGTTTTTCAACCGTTACCGTACCCCGGGTGAGGGAGAAGTGAAAAAGGAAAACGGATTTGCCCTTGTCATAACACTGGTCGTTACCGCTCTCCTGATTGCTGTTACCGTAGAATTCATCCACGATGTCTATGTGGAGACATCATTGGGCAAAAGCTACGAGGATGCACAGCAGGCGAGCCTTATGGCCGACTCCGGTGTACACGGGGGAATGAAGGTGCTGGGGACCATCCTGTCTGCCCAGGAGTACAGCTCCCTCCAGGACCGTTGGGCAGTCCCCTTGGAAATAGAGGATGAACGGGGTGTGCTCAGAGTGGAAATCGTTGATGAAACCGGTAAACTGAACCTGAACTCGATCGTTTTTCCCAACGGCACACTGAACGAGACTTTTTTTGCCATGGCCCGGCGTCTTTTTCGCAACCTGAAACTCCCGGCTGACCTCTGTGATTCCGCCGTCGACTGGATAGACGAAAACAACGATCCGCGGCCGGGGGGAGCCGAAACCTCTTACTATGGATCACTGCCGACCCCGTACCAGGCGAAAAACGCGCCGCTGGAAACCTTTGATGAATTACGGCTGGTGAAGGAGTATGGCGAAAAGACACTACACACCTTGAGTCCTTTCGTCATGGTATACAACGACGGCTCCGGCATACCTTCCAGCAGGATAAACGTCAATACAGCCCCCCGTGAGATCCTGGCCGTCCTCGATGAGGAGATGAATGACGATTTGGCCGGGCGCATTGTGGAGTATCGCAGGACAACACCGATCAGAAACCCTGCCGATATTTCACGGATACCCGGTCTGGAAACAATCGGGATAGGATTGCAGGGCAGGATCGGCGTCAAGGGGAACATCTACCGGATATTCTCGCGGGCCACGGTGAATGAGACTATCCGCATTGTTGAAGCACTGGTGAAGATAGACGGTCTCCAGCCGACGGTCCTCTATTGGAGAGAAATGTAATGGATTTGCTGATACTCGATATGACCCGCAGTTCTATCCTCGCTCTGGAGTTCCACGCCGGACCACGTGCCGTCTCCTTCCGGAAAGCAGCGCAGTATCAGCTGGCAGAGGGAGAAGCCCTCGATTCCCTGCTGAATTCCTTCGCAGCTTCGGATGCCGCAAAAGGCACGATCATTCTCTGCCTCGATCCGGCGGCCTTTTTCTACCGGGAGATGGAGTTCCCCCTTAACGACAGGCGAAAGATCCGGGAAATCCTTCCTGTTGAACTGAAGGGAGAAACGGCCGTCGATACCGACGAGTCGGTTTTTGACGCCATCCCCCTGGAAGGAGGCAAATTCCTTGTCGCCTGGGGGAAAAGAAAGCACCTTGCAGCGCATATAGAATGCATGACCAGGGCGGGCATTGAACCGAAGATCGTCACATGCGCACCGTTTCACTGGAACTCACTGCTTGCGGAAACAACAGCGGGCGGCCATGCGGCCCTGTCGGACGGCAGCGCACTGGCCGTATACCATGGCCGTGAACTGGTATATCTGCGCGCCCTGGGCGAGGGTGAACTGGCGCGGGAGATCGGCAAAACTCTTGCAGCCCTTGAAATGGACAAGGGGATCAGCGTCGAACAGGTCTTTCTGTTCGGGGACGCAGCAGTCAACTGCCCCGGGGTCGAAGCACCGGAGACGTCAGGTCTTCCGGAATTTTGCCCGCTTCCCATAGCAGGCCGACTTGCGGAAGCCTTTTCCGGCAACGCAGTCTCCGCACTTGAACTGGCGGGAACATGGGCGCTGGCCCTTGAAGCCGCATCCGGAACCCCGGTTAATTTCCGTTACGGAGAACTGGCCTACACGGCCGGTTTCGAGAAAGCCCGGAAAAAACTCCGTCTGTCGGCAATTCTTGCATCCCTCTGTATACTGCTCCTGTTCGCGGAATCAGGGATACGGTACTACCTGGTGAAAAAAGATGTCGACTCACTCAACAATTCCATTAGCACAATGTATCGTGAGGTATTTCCAACCCGGAAAAAACCCGTTGACGAGGTTGCCGAATTGAAATCCGAAATAAGACGCATGGGAGGTGACTCCGGGTCGCAGAACCTCCTGGCGTCATTGAAAAATATTGCGGAAATCAAGGGTGACGGGATAACCGGGTTTTACGAGGCCGAATTCGACGGAAATCAGGTGCGACTGAAGGGCGATGCCGTCTCATTCCAGGCAGTCACCGACTTCAAAATGCGCGCCGGAGCATTGTTCGCCTCCGCCGAAGTGGGAGAGATCAAGTCGAGGGCTGGAGGCGGGGTCTCCTTCTCCTTCCGGGGAACATCGCAGGAGGCAGGCAAATGAAATACCTGTCCTTCTGTATTGAACAACTGAAGAATCTCGACAAACGGACCCGTCTGCTGCTCGGGGCAGGTACAGCCGTAGTGCTCCTGCTGGCTATTCTGCTCTCGGCACTCAACGGCAGGACTGCCCTGCTTGCCAGAAAACGGACGTCCCGGGAAGCGGATCTGGTGCAGATGATGAATCTGAAGCAGCGGTTTCTGTCCGTACGGGCCATGTCCATGCGATTCGGCAACCGCCTCGCTGCGGTCCGCGCCGACGATTCTCCCGCGAAAGTCGTGGAAGAGATCGGCATCAAGGGAAAGGCAAGCCAGGTAACTCCCCTGAAAGGTGAGCAGAACGGCGAATTCATGGAAGAGACCGCCGAAGTCAAGCTTGAAGCCCTCACGGGCAACGAAGCGGTCAACCTCATCTATCGACTGGCAAACGGGACCCGGCCGGTTATCATCAAAAAGGCCAATTTTAAAACCCGTTTCGATGACCCGTCCAGGCTTGACCTCACCCTCACCATTGCGCTTCTCAAACCCGCCGCACCGCCCCCCCGATGATGAGGTCCCGGACTCTTGCCATAAGTGCATGGATTCTTGCCGCCCTTTTTCTCATCGCAACCCTCGTCATAATTTTCATTCCGACCGGAGATATCCAGGGGGCCTTGGTTGGCGCCCTTGCCCGGAAGGGGTATACACTGCGGTGCGGATATTTCGGCAAGGCCTTTCCGCTCGGGGTCAAGGCGCGGAACGTTGAAATCGGGGATGCCCGCGGAACCCTGCTGAAACTGGATACGGCATCAGCCCGCATCAGTTTCTTGCCGCTCTGCGTCGGAAGGGTAGCAATAAACTACCGCGGGGAGATCGGCAAAGGATCGATGGAAGGTCATTTTTCTCCGCAGCAGAATATGAGATTTTCCCTGAAGCTTAACGACGTGCAACTTCAAGATATCCCTTTTTTCCGGACCGCGACCGGTGCACGAGTAAGCGGCAACCTGAAATCGAACGCCGATTTTCGGGGAGTGGTCGGCAACTACAGGGGAGAAGTGCGCTTGTCGGTTAAGAACGCGGTGCTGAACGGCGTGAAAATCGGGCAAACGCCGTTGCCGGATGCATCTTTCGAAGCGGTGCAGGGACTTTACAGGGTAAACGGCACCCGGGGAACGCTGGAAAGCTTCACCCTGCAGGGCCGTGGTATCTATGTGCGTCTCAAAGGGGAAATCCCCTTCACCTCTCCCATGGGCTCGGCGCCGATCAACCTGACCCTCGAACTCATGCCCAAGCCGGTTTTCCTGGAGAACCAGAAATTCGTCTTCCTTCTACTCAGCAAATACCTCACCACCCCCGGCCATTACCAGCTACCGGTCCGCGGCACCCTGGCAAAGCCGGCAATTCAGTGAACGGCCTCAACTGCCCTGATTCCCCTCCAGCAGCCTTGCAACCCTCTCCACCACGGGAGGATGGGAGTAATAAATCCTGGCGTAAAGAGGATGCGGATGCAGGTTGGAGAGGTTCTCCCGGGTAAGCTTGATCAGCGCCGAAGCGAGGGCGTCGGGTGTGCCGGAGAGCTCCGCGGCGAACCGGTCGGCCTGCCATTCGTGCCTTCTGGACAGCCAGCTGCCGAGCGGCGTAAGCGGAAAGCTTATCAGCGATCCGAGGAAGCCGAGGATCACCAGCTTTGCAGGAAAAGAGGCCTGCTCAAGTCCGATAAGACCGGGCAGCCCGCCCCACTGCAAAAGCTGAAAAGCCGCGAAGAGCACCGCAAGACTGCCGACCTCTGTAAGGATCAAACGCTTTACAATATGATGCTTCTTCCAGTGTCCCGCCTCATGGGCCAGAATTGCCAGGGCTTCCCGGTTGTCCATCTGCTCGAGCAGCGTGTCGAAAAGCACGATGCGTTTTACCCTGCCTATCCCGGTAAAATATGCGTTCGAATGGCGGCTCCGGCGCGAGGCGTCCACTTCCATGACCCGGCTTACCTCAAGTCCGGCCTTGGACAGCAGGCCGCGGATATCCTCCTCCAGTCCCTCCTTGCTGACCGGCTTGAATTTGAAAAAAAGCGGTTCGATCACATACGGCGAGATATACATGAGAAACAGGGTTACCAGGGCGAAAAAACCCCAAACCCATAGCCACCACCAGTCGGGACTGAAACGAACGAGGTAGAATGCGCCTCCGGTCATCAGGGCCAGAAGCACCAGAGAGATCGCCGTGGATTTTACCAGGTCGGCAACCCAGAGCTTGCCCGTCATGGTATTGAACCCGTAGCGGTTCTCGATGTGAAAGGTCTGATACAGGCTGAAAGGGATATCCAGAAGCGTCTGCACAAGAAAAAGAACCAGAAAAAAAAGCACGCCGCCGACTATGAACGAATCGGACAGAGAGCTGACCCAGCCGTCATACATTCCCAGCAATCCGCAAAACAGGAAAGCGATCAGGATAACGGAACCGAAGACAGCCTCGACAAGACCTGCACGGCTCAGATCCAGCGTGTAGGCCGAGGTCTTGCTGAGGGTGTCCGGATCGATCGCCCCGGCGAAATTCTCCGGTACTTCGGAGCCATGCATTTTCAGATAACGGAGGTTGATGAAACGGAGGAAATAACTGATGGCAAGCTGCAGGACATAGATAAGAAAAAGCGTGATCTTCATGGGGCCATAGTAGCCGATTCCGGGTTCCGCGTCGAGGAAGAAAAAAATCTTTTATTCCATTGTTCCCTGACTATTTCCTGTCAGCGTGTACAATAGATATGAAAAGGCAGTCAAAATCGAGACTGCTGTAAACCAAAAATTCAGAAGATCGTTTATAATCATTAAATATGCAAATTTATCACCGGACTGGACGGGAATTCTCACAAGTCCCACAAAAATCAAACTGAAGCTCAAAGGAGGAAACCCATGAAACGGAACTTTATCGGTATCGCTGTCCTCGCAATCCTCGTGATCCCGGCAATCTGCTTTGCGACCCCGCCTCGACCGGGACCTTATGCCTCGGTCTTCCTCGGTGTGAGCATCCCCGAGGACATGGACGTAACGACAACGTACTTTGGTGACCCCCAACAGTACGATGACCGTGTCGAGTTTGACCCGGGCATCTTCACAGGGGGAACAGCCGGCTTCGATTTCGGTTATGTGCGTCTGGAGGGGGAGATTTCGTACCGCTACTCGGATATGGATTCGATCACCGCGAAGACAGAAGGCTTCGAGTTTAACAGCGTGGACGGCAACCTCGGGGTTTTCAGCATGATGGCCAATGCATGGTTCGACTTTCACAATGCCTCGCTGATAACTCCATACTGGGGGGGAGGAATCGGTTTCGCGGTTCTGGACCAGGACGACACCTACGTCGTAGACCCGCAGGGGGGCTCAGGGGTGCTGTACCCGGGTGACGACGATACGGTCTTTGCCTATCAGCTGGGCGTCGGAATCGAGATCGCCTTGAACCCTATGATGTCTCTGGATATCGGCTACCGCTATTTCGGAACGTCCGATGCAAAGTTCAACTCTGATCCGTACATTTCTTCGGAAGGGAATTTCGAAAGCCACAATGCGGTGGCGGCGCTAAGAGTGAACTTCTGACGGGCACTGAATAAGAGAGCAGAGCCGCTGCCTTGAAATGCAGCGGCTCTGACGCATCGAGGTCATGCACCTGCCCATGTGCCGGGCCGGGACAACCGAGGTCATGGTCTGGTCACTTCGGAAGTGGCTTCGATATAGGTGAAAGGTATTGCGAAGACTGTATCGTGTGCCTGGACAAGACCTCGAAAGAAAATCGATTCTCCTTCCTGAACAGAAACGGACTCTTCCTGCTTCGCAACGCGGATGAGCATTCTGCGCCCGGAACGGTCACGCCCCTCGAGGTAAACTTCCTCCCCCCAGGCATGTTTTCTTTCGACTCGCACGATGAAATCATAGTGCTTGCCGATCTTGCCGAAACAGCCGCTTTTCCTGTCCTGCCGGCCCTCTTCGCCTTCAGCGGCCTCATTTTTTTCGGCGCGGGCCATTGCTCTCTCGGCCTGCCTGATTAAACGGTCGCCATCATGGGAGCCATGCAAACGGGAAGTAACGACGCCCATCAACGCCTTGCATGCCTCCAGCAATTCCTGGTCAACGGATTTAGCGCAGGATGCAGGCTTGAAATCTTCCATGATGACTTCTCCTCGCCAGGTTATTTTTTATGCTTGCGTTAATTGATTTTATGCCAATACTTTACTATGTCAAATCAAATTCCGCCCGCCACACAGGCGCTGTCTTCATGTTTTATTCGTCCGGGGAAGAAAGTATATACCTGTTCCGTAGCCGGTTTTTCCCAGCCTGCGGAACGGAGACCCGAGAAAGAAAGGATAAGGCGAATCGGAAGGTTCGCTCCGAACAGAAGAAATGAAAACAGAAGCACTCGGCAGATGGCTTGAAAATATCTTGCATACGAAAATTCCCCTGACAAAAGAGATGGACATCAGGGTAACCGGTTACGACGGCGCGACTCTCAAACTCAGGGCGCCGTTGGCGCGCAATGTGAACGACAAGGGATCCGCATTCGGCGGAAGCCTTTTCTCCCTTGCGGTACTTGCAGGATGGGGACTTCTCTCCCTCAAGCTGAAGGAAGAGAATCTGGCCGGTGATGTCGTTATTCACGAAACCAGCGTTACATACCGCCATCCCGTTTCGGAAGACCTGGAGGCATGCTGCGAACTCGCGGGAGACAATGAATATTCAAAGTTCATCACGGCGCTCCGCACCAGGGGCAAGGGAAGGATAACCCTTGACGTCAACGTCATGCAAGGCTCTCGAATCGCCATGCATTTCAGGGGAAGTTTCGTGGCTTTCCGTTTGAACAGATAACGGACGAAAAAGGCCGCTATCTCATCGAGATGCGGCCTGTTTCAGTCACGTACCCTGTATTTTTATCGTGTTCCAGGCATCGTAAAACCCGCCTGGATTCAACATCATCGTGCCCGACCCGACGCCTGGCCGGAACCGCTGCTGCGATACTCGACTATGGGGTCTTTTCTCCGTGCCGGGCCCTTTTCTCCTGCCGAAGCATTGCCCGTCTTTCGATTGCTGTCACCCCTGTAATTCTTCGGTTGTGACGACGAAAACCGCCGTGCTTTGCCCTCGCTCCCGCCTTGACCCCGCATTTTGCGTTTCTCAGCCGTCTTTCTCAATGGCTGTACAGGTTCGAGGCCCGGAATTATATGGTGGGGGATTGACCGCCCGATATAGCTTTCAATCCTCTTAAGGCAATCGATCTCGCTGTTTGACACAAATGAGATGGCAATTCCCGAGGAGCCCGCACGGCCGGTGCGGCCGATACGATGGACATAATCTTCCGCGAATCTCGGCATGTCGAAATTAATCACATGACTGATTCCGCTGACATCAAGACCCCGTGCGGCAACGTCGGTAGCAACAAGGAGTTTGATCTTTCCCTTGCGCATATCTGCGATGGTCCTGTTCCTTGCGCTTTGATTCATGTCCCCGTGCAGGGCGGCTGCCGCATGCCCAAGGGAGCGAAGCTCGCCGGCAATGCCGTCGGCATCGCGCTTTGTCGCGGAAAACACGATGGCCTTGGTCACGCTCTTATCATCGGCAAGATGCTGCAGCATGCTGTTCTTGTGAACAAGGTTATCCGCCACCAAAAGCCGCTGTTCAATAGAATCGGAATTAACTTCCTTGCCGGCTATGAGAACCATTTCGGGATCGTTGAGAATTCCCCGGGCAAGTTTTTCTATCCGCGCATCGAGAGTCGCCGAGAAAAGCAGCGTCTGGCGGTCGGAAGGTGCTCTCGCGGCAATTTTTTCCACGTCCTCGATAAAGCCCATATCGAGCATCCGGTCGGCTTCATCGAGCACCAGCAATTCAAGACGGGAAAGATTTATGCGTCCCCGCTCAAGATGGTCGTTGAGACGCCCGGGTGTGGCGACAACGAGATCTATCGGCTGCGACAGAGCCTTCAGCTGCTCACGATACGGCATTCCGCCGAGTATCGTTGTGCTTCGCAGCCGCTGATGTTTTCCATATTTCCGGGCCGCCTGGGTTACCTGGTCGGCCAGTTCGCGCGTAGGCGTCAGCACCAGTATGCGAGGTCCCTTGCCATTGGCGGTGGATTGCGTGTTAAGAAGATGAAGGGCAGGGAGAATGAAAGCGGCCGTCTTGCCGGTTCCGGTCTGCGCCGATGCTATCAGATCCCTGCCGGTCATCGCCATCGGGATAGCCTGTTTTTGGATCGGGGTCGGGGTGGTGTAGCCACATTCGGCGATAGCCTTGAGAATGGATGGTGCGAGCTGCATGTTTACAAATGACATTATTGTTCCCTATAATCGTTAGGAGGTTAAACGTGCAAGCCGAGGGGACAACAGTTGGCCCGAATGTTAGGACGGCAACAGCACGGTATGGCATATATGTATCGTCGCCAACCAGTATGCTGCCGCATTTTCAGGGGATTACTGAAAGCAGAGAGGGGTTAGTGATCGATCAGGCACGACGGGTCAAAGAAAGGCTTTCCATCTCGGTGCGATTAAAGCTGCCCGCCAGGGCATAAATACCTAAGCTCTGCAAGTTACGCCAATCCTTCCTTGAAAGCAAGCTTTATTTTTTCGTTTATTGCCTTCAGCCATTTTCCGGTAAACCCAGGAGTATATATTCTGCCTGTGCGTCTGCCTCGCTTCTTTAGGGAGCACTCGAATATGGCCCATGGGCAAACTCCCTGCATCAGGCGATTCCAAACCGTGCGACTGTTGCAAGCGGCAGGTTTTTCAGGGATTCGTCCCGCACCATGAAAATCGAGGCAATTTCCAGCAGAGCCGTCGTCAACAGTGCGGCTATTGCCTGTTCGTCAATAGTTCCGCCGGAACAGAGAAATTGTGTCAGGGTATAAAAAATCGTGCCATCCGGATGCAAAACAATCCTTCCGGCCTTGAACTCGTTACTCTGGAACTTCATCATTATGGATGAAACGCCCGCAAGCATTTCTTCCGACACGTCGACCGCCATTACCGTAGCGGAAAAATAGAGGATCAGCCCATTCTTTTCCGGCACCCTGATGCCGCATGAAACAAACCTGTTGGGCATTTCCTTTATTTCCGGGGTCGGGACGAGAAGCGAAAACCAGATGGTATTTGCCGCAGCCTCATTATACTTGATTTTTTTTGCATCCAGATAATCCCTGACTGCCTCGAGTGCCGGCTTCACTTTCATATTCCCCCTCTCTCAATGTTGTTCAAGGCCAGCCCGATTGTGGCCCGTCTATCTCGCATACCGATTCACGCCGCATACAAAGAAAACATAGAAAGCTGCATCAACGTGTATATCCATTGTGTCGAACATATATTCATTGTACCCGAAGTTTTTGCACATTTTATAAAAAAATGGTACCATTACTACCAATATATGTACGCTCACCGCGCGAACCACTTTTCCCAGAAACAGGTAAGCAGCCCTTCTCAGGCGAATAGCACAATCAGTGCAAAGCCCGCAAGCATCAGCACCCCACCCGCAAAACGTTCCCGGATAAGATCCTCTTTTAGAAAAGCCCCCGCCAGGGCGATACTGAACAGGGCGCTCAGCCTCTTGACCGTGGTCACATAAGTCACCTTCGTGAGGCTCATGGCATATGCAGCCGCAAAAACAGCAATGACGAAGATCGTCGCAGGCAGTAGTGCTTTTCTCAATGTGCCCTCCTCAAGAGCCTCATGCCACCTGCCCCGGCAACTCCAAAAAAGCAGCGGCAGCATGCCGACTACCAGACATGTCCAGTACACCGCCATGTAATGTGCCGGTGAGGAGAGCATTATCGCCTTCTTGGAAAGGGTTGCGGTAATCGAGAAGAGAAATGCCACCATGCACATATACACGGCGCCGCGTTCGCGCAGCAAGGCCCGGAAGGGCTCAAAAATTCCTTTCCTGACCGAGCCTGCATTCAGAAGGTAGGCGCCCGCCGCAATCAGCAGCACTCCCACACCGGAGAGCATGCTGATTTTTTCCCCGATCAGCAGCAAAGGCACCACGAGCATGAATACGGGGGTGAGAGAGAGCAGAGGCGCCACAAGGCTCAGCGGAGACAGCCGGAGCGACTGCATGTACAGTACCTGCGCGAGGACCTCCAGCGGGATGGCGGTGAAGATGGCGGCATAGAAACCGTGAGCGGGACGGGGCACGCCGCACAGGATATCCGCAGCATAAATCACCGGCAGCGGCAGAGCGAATATGAGCCAGGTGAAAAGCATCGAATTGCTTTTCGTCAGGACCCGCTTCGCCGTAAAATCCCGCAGCGCATCACCGACCGCCGACAACAGCGAAACCAGTACCCACACCTGCCCCATTCATCAATCCTTTCCGGCAACGGAATCAAAAATTTAAGGCACATCGAAATGATACCGTATTCGAGACCGATTGTATCGCCGATATTTCCAAAGTTCCGGGCATCGTTTTCCTGAACGACGGCATCTGTCGAATCTTTCGGCACAATGTTGTGGTAGTATTTTTCTAAATGCGGAGGGAAGAGGATATGATTGTAATCGACGGATCCCGGGGAGAAGGAGGCGGCCAGATACTCCGATCATCCCTTGCCCTGTCGCTGGTCACGGGACAGCCGTTCCACATCGTGAAAGTCCGGGCTGCCCGGGCCAGGCCAGGCCTGATGCCCCAGCACCTGACGGCGGTCCGCGCTGCAGCCGCCATAGGCGGCGCAAGGATCGAGGGGGACCATATCGGGTCGCAGTCCCTTCTCTTCGCCCCCCGGACAGTCAAGGCAGGCAGACACCATTTTGCGGTCGGGACGGCTGGAAGCTGTACCCTGGTGCTGCAGACAGTATTGCCATCCCTCCTGACAGCCGGTTCTTCCTCGGAAATTGTGCTGGAGGGAGGTACGCACAACCCCAATGCCCCACCCTTCGAGTTTCTGGAGAGGGCATTTCTGCCGCTCATCGGAAGGATGGGGCCGAAGATCACGGCTACCCTTCAGCGCCCGGGATTTTACCCGGCCGGAGGGGGCAGATTCACGATCTCAATAGAACCGGCTTCCAGGCTGGAGCGCCTTGATATCCCCGAGAGGGGCAACATACTCAACTGCTCGGCACACGCCGTGGTGGCACGACTGCCACGAGAGATTGCCGAACGGGAACTGAAGGTGGTGCGTGACAGGTTGAACTGGAGTGAAAAATGCTGTTCGGTCGAGGAAGCAGCCTCGTCTTCGGGGCCAGGGAATGTCCTCTGCATCGAAATTCGGAGTGAACATATCACCGAGGTATTTACCGGTTTCGGCGAACGGGGAGTACGCGCGGAACACGTAGCAAGCGAAACCGTGAGGGAGGTTGAGGAGTATCTGGCGGCAGAGGTACCCGTGGGCCGGTATCTGGCGGACCAACTCCTGCTGCCGATGGCTCAGGCGGGGGGAGGAAGCTTCCGCACTTTCGCCCCCACCCGGCACGCGACCACCAGTGTGGGCATCATCAGTAAGTTTCTTCCCGTTGAGATAGCCATGCAGCAAGGCGCACGAAACAAATGGGAAATCAGGGTCACAAAAACACCGTAACACTATAATGGGTGGTGATTTCAAAGTGACAATCACCCCCATGAAAAATCACTCCATTGCAGAGATTCTTGCCCGTGATTCTTCCGTAAGGAATTGCCACAAGTCGAGTTTCTTCAAAGTATCCAAGGTTGTCATTGCCGAGAAGGACCCTCGGATAAGATTTAATGAGCATGGCGGAAGAGGTGATTTTCGGGACCACTCTTGCCTTTATGAGCAAATGAAAGAGCCTGCAAAATTGCCTGCAGGCTCTTTCAAACTTGCTGATCCGTCAACTGTTCGTTTTGTCTTCCCGGAGGACTTGCTGGTACACGACGGTACAATACCGGGCTAGGGTTGACTGCCACCTTTTTCAATCGGAAACCCCGCGCCGTACCAATCCCTCCATCCCCCCTTGAGGGCGTAAACATTCGGATACCCTGCCTTGATCATCATCAGCGCCAGACCGGAGCTGATTGCCTCGTGCGGTCAACTGCAGTAGAGGACAAGCGTCTTCTCCTTGGGATACTCGTCATACCAGCGGGAAAATTCCCTCGGGTTTCCCCTTACCGCTCCGGCTATCTTTACATTGCCGCCCGACCAGTTGCTGCCCTTGTCCACATCCAGGATGAGGAGATCGGGGGAGCCCAGCCTTGCCTTGAGGTCCTCCTTCGAGATCCGCGGAACCTGGTCGCTGACAGGCGCCGTCTCCACCCCAACACCGACGCACCCCATGAGGAGTAAAACCATGAGAAACGGGAGCCATTTCCATGCCATTACGATTCACCCCCTTTCATATTCTTATGATAGTAGCACATGTTTTTCCGTTCTCAATCCACGATGGGAGAATTAATGAAAATCCCCGCCCTGAAACCGGAAACCGAGGGCAGGTTCCCCACAATTGCTGAATTCCTTCAGGGGATTGTTTGCAAAGAAACGTATGGCTCTTTTCGCTATTGGCAGCGGGGCGTCAAGGTGCCATACTGTTATCTGATGTGCAAGAATAGTTGACTCAACTTTCGCGGTGGGACACCGGACAGTATGAACAGAGAGAGCGATAACAGCGCAATACTTGAGGAGAACTGGCTGGAAATTCCATACGACCTTGGTGCCGGGAACCCCGCGAGGGTTCCGGACCGGCAGCAGTCGGATCTCTGGGCACTGGTTCTGGAAGCCCGCAGCATACCGTGCCGCATGGGGCGACATGAAGGCGCCTGGCGGGTTTTCGTCCCCGCGGACCGTATCGGGGAAGCCCTGCGGGAGCTTCGACTTTTCGAGGAGGAGAACCGGAACTGGCCCCCTTCCACCCCTCCTTCGAACCCTTTGGCGGAAAACACCCTGGCAACGGTATCCGTGCTCCTTCTCCTGGCCACCTTCCACAACATCACCCAACTTGGCATCCCGCTTACCGGAAACTCCCCCGTTGACTGGCCCGCCCTCGGAAGCGCCGATTCCGCCAGGATCCTGGGGGGCCAATGGTGGCGGACAATCACCGCCCTGACGCTTCACGCCGACTGGCTGCACCTGTCCGGCAACCTTGCCATCGGCGGAATTTTCATTGTCTTCCTCTGCCGTGATCTCGGTTCGGGGCTCGCCTGGACCCTGCTGCTGGGATCGGGGGTCCTGGGCAACCTTGCCAATGCCTTCCTACATGCCGGCAACCACAACTCAATCGGTGCCTCCACGACTGTTTTCGGCGCCGTCGGCATCCTCGCAGCGATAACGATGATGCGGCACCGGAATCACCCGCGAAAGAGGTGGGCGCTCCCCATCGCGGCGGCACTGGGCCTTCTCGCCCTTCTGGGAACGGAAGGGGAAAATACCGATCTAGGGGCGCACCTGTTCGGCTTTGTCTTCGGGGTCGGTCTCGGCCTCGTGGCGGAATATCTCGTCGGACGGTACGGACGGCCCGGGCGAGGGCTTAACGTGCTGCTATCCCTTTCATCCGCCGCGCTGATGGTTTCGGCATGGTGGGCGGCACTGGCTTTCACCCCATAAAGGCCGGCAGTATCCCGACAAATAAATCAAACGCTTATGGATTCGGGGACAAACCGGGACGCCAACTCTTCCTTGAAATAGTATAATGAAGAGAAAGGCAAACCATTCCCGAATTCCGGATTATTTCAGCTCATGCGGG
>JAGFXO010000012.1 GCA_017861285.1 Geobacteraceae bacterium
GCTCCAGAGAAGAATCGAAGATGCCGAGAAATGGCTGAATGCTCCTTCTCTCCTTTCTGCCGATACCGATGCGGAGTATGCCGCGGTGATCGAAATAGATCTTGCGGACATTACGGAACCGATCGTTGCCTGTCCCAACGACCCGGATGACGTCAGAACCCTGTCTGAAATTGCGGGAACTCCTGTTCAGGATGTTTTTATCGGCTCCTGCATGATCAGTGTGGGGCACCTGCGTGCCGCCGCGGAGATTTGGAGGGGTACGAAGTTCAACCCCCAGGTCAGAACCTGGGTTTGCCCTCCGACGCGCATGGATGCCGACGATCTGAGGAAGGATGGACTCTATTCCGTTTTCGGTGCTGTGGGTGCCCGCATGGAGATTCCCGGGTGTTCCCTGTGCATGGGGAATCAGGCTCGGGTGCCGGATGGTTCCACGGTGTTCTCCACCTCGACACGCAACTTCGATAACCGTATGGGTGACGGGGCCAGGGTGTTCCTCGGTTCATCCGAACTGGCCGCAATGGTGACCAACCTCGGCCGGATTCCAACCGCTGAGGAATATTTTGCCGCGTATCGCGAATGGATAGAACCGAAGAGAGAGACAATCAGCCGCTGTCTTCATTTTGACGAGATGGACGGGTACGGAAAGTAGGTCAGGGGCCTTTTTGTCATTTACCGGTTTTATCGGCATTAATTGATTGAAGCAAATAGGCAAATTAAGTATACTCAACAGGTTTATAATAAGCATATATACTGGAGGGGTGGAGTGATAGAGTTTCTCGGGGACTGGAAGAGAAGTCATTACTGCGGTGAACTGGCAGCGGGGGATATGGGCAAAGAAGTCGTTCTCATGGGATGGGTGTTGCGGCGCCGTGACCATGGAGGGCTCATTTTCGTCGATTTGCGTGACCGTGAGGGACTTACCCAGATCGTTTTCGATCCGGAAAAAAATGCTGAAGCCCATAAAAAGGCTGAAACAGTTCGAAGCGAATACGTAATCGGAATCAGGGGCATCGTAGCCCCACGGCCTGCAGGGACAGTAAATCCCAATCTGAAAACGGGCGAGGTGGAAATACTCGTTTCTGAATGCAAAATACTGAATAGGGCAAAGCCTCTTCCATTCAGCCTCGACGAGCATATCGAGGTGGCCGAAAACCTCCGTCTGAAACACCGCTATCTGGACCTGCGCAGGTCCGCACTGCAGAACAATCTGATCCTGCGCTCAAAAGTGACGCAAATTACCCGGCAATACCTGACATCGAATGGATTTCTGGAGATAGAAACACCTTTTCTTACCAAATCCACCCCGGAAGGGGCCAGGGACTTCCTGGTACCATCCCGCATCAATACGGGCAGCTTCTACGCACTGCCGCAATCGCCGCAACTTTTCAAACAAATCCTCATGGTATCCGGCTTCGACCGCTATTTTCAGGTGGTGCGCTGTTTCCGTGATGAAGACCTTCGTGCCGACCGCCAGCCGGAGTTTACCCAGATAGACTGTGAGATGTCTTTTATCGACCGCGAGGATATCATTGCCATCATGGAAGGGCTTATTGCGCAAATCTTCACCGAGTCGCTGGGTGTCCCGGTGGAACTCCCCATGCCCCGCATGACCTATGCCGAAGCGATTCGCAGGTTCGGGGTGGACAATCCTGATCTCCGCTTCGGGCTCGAACTCGTGGATTTGTCCGATATTGTCAAAAACGCGGGATTCAAGGTCTTCGCCGATGTGGTTGCGTCAGGGGGCATCGTGAAAGGTATCAATGCCGAGGGATGCGCCGGCATGTCGCGAAAAGAGATCGACGAGCTGACGGAGTTCGCGAAGATATACGGGGCGAAGGGCCTGGCATATGTGAAGATCACGGACCAGGGCTGGCAGTCTCCTATTGCCAAATTCTTCTCCGAAGAGGAAATTGCGAGCATGAACAGGGCGTTTGCAGCCAAGGAAGGTGACCTGCTGCTGTTCGTTGCCGACAAGCCGAAAATAGTCAATGACTCTCTCGGCAAATTGCGCAACCACCTGGCAGCCATTCTCGGACTGCTGGACAAGAATGTTTACCGTTTTGTCTGGATAACCGATTTCCCCCTCTTCGAGTGGGACGAAGACGACAAGAGGTGGGCAGCGGTCCACCACCCATTCACCGCACCCGTCGATGAGGATTTGCAGCACATCGAGGCAACCCCCGGCAGCTGCCGCGCAAAGGCGTACGACCTCGTTCTCAATGGCAGCGAAATAGGTGGCGGCAGTATCCGCATCCACCAGGAGAAAATTCAATCCCTCATGTTCAGGATGTTGGGTTTGTCAGAAGAAAATGCCCGGGAAAAATTCGGTTTTCTGCTCGACGCGCTGGAATACGGTACGCCCCCCCACGGCGGCATTGCCTTTGGTATGGACCGCCTGATCATGCTCATGACCGGAAGCGAATCGATTCGAGACGTGATCGCCTTTCCCAAGACCCAGAAGGGTACCTGTCTGATGTCGGAAGCACCTTCGGGGGTTGATCCGCTCCAGTTGAGGGAACTCGGATTGCGTGTATCTGCAAAGGCACAGTGATTCCGGGAAGAATAGCCGGGCATTCGGTTTGCCCGTACCAATAAATGTAATCGCCACAAGGAAGGAACTTTACATGAAGAAGAAGTTGATAAAAATCTGTGCCGTAGCAGCCGGAATGCTGCTGATTCTTGCAGCGCTGCCGGACTTTGACGCCCATGCGCGCGCAGGGCGGGGACGTTCTTTCGGTAGTCGGGGGACAAGGTCTTTTTCACCGCCGAGCCGCACATATTCCCAGCCCAGCCCGAGTCGGGACCAGAGTGCATCCCCCTACCGCTCCAATCCTTATCAACAGCAGCAATCGGGCGGCTTCCTGCGGGGGATTGCCGGGGGGGTTCTTGGCGGGCTCCTCGGAGGGATGCTTTTCAGGAGCCTCGGTTTTGCCGGTGGTGGTGCGGCCGGTGGCGGCATCGGCCTATTCGATATCCTTCTGATAGTCGGGATTGGCTACCTTATCTACCGGTTTATCAAGAAAAAAAGGGCGGAAAACTATCAATCACAAAACGCCTTTTCTCAGCAGGGTTACCAGCAGGATAGGGTCGAACCGTTTGCCGTCGATTCCCGATCATTCGCCGCGAAGCCGGATGAGGCAGCTGGCGGTCTAGCGTATATACGGCAGATGGATGCTTCTTTCGATGAGAACCGCTTCACTGACGGTGTGATGGATACCTTCTTCAAGGTTCAAGGGGCATGGATGAACAGGGATCTGTCATCCGCCGCTCATTTGCTGACTGATGAAATGAGAAGAGTTTTCCAGGAAGATATTGATGCCATGATCAGGGACAAAAGGGTCAACCGGTTGGAAAATATCGCGGTGCGTCAGGTGGAGATTGCCGAGGCCTGGCAGGAGTCGGGACAGGATTTCATAACCGCGAGGATCTATGCGAACCTGCTCGATTACACGACCGATGATATGACAGGCGAGATAGTTTCGGGAAGCAAGACGGATCCGGTGAAGTTCGAGGAGTATTGGACTTTTTCCCGGCCCGTCGGAAACAACCCCTGGAAACTGTCGGCAATAAACCAGTCGTAATCGTATAAATTCAGGCAGGAAAATAGATTGAAAGGGGTGGCTTCGTTGCACCCCTTTCTTATTATGCGGGCTGAAAATTCAGACAACGTTCTCATCCGCATCGCCGCTCAATCTGCCCGTCTGGCGCAAGGCCTCATACAATACGATGCCCGCGGCAGTGGACAGGTTGAGGCTCCTGACTTTGCCGAAAATCGGAATTCTTATGGTTCGATCCCGGTTTGCCTCGAGCAATTCATCAGGAAGCCCCTTTGTTTCCTTGCCGAATACCAGAAAGTCTCCTTCATGGAAACAGGTCTCCGAATAGGATTTTGCCGCTTTCTTGCTGGTAAAGAAATAACGGCCATCGGGATAATTTTTCAGCACCTGGTCGAAATCCTGCCAGTAATGGATTTCAACTTCGTCCCAATAATCAAGACCCGCTCTTTTCAGCATCCTGTCGTCGGTTGAAAAGCCCAGTTTTCCCACCAGGTGAAGTACCGTGCGGGTAGCGCCGCAAAGGCGCGCAATATTGCCGGTATTGGGGGGGATTTCGGGTTCGATCAGCACAATGTGGAATGGTTTTTCAATTTTCATAATGTATTGGTTACTTCTCTATGCCTTCCCTTGCCGGAACACCTTTCCTGTAATAATGTTTTATCTCCCGCATTTCGGTAACCAGGTCAGCAGCTTCGATAATTTTCTCATGGGCATATCTGCCAGTGAGGACCAGTTCTACTGTATGGGGTTTCAAGTCGATAATTGCAAGCACTTCCTCCACGGGAACCAGCCCGTAATGAACGGCGTTGTTGATCTCGTCAAGTATTACCAGGTCATAGCGGCTGCCGATGAGCGCTTCTCTTGATATGATGAGCGCTTCACGGGCTAGACGTATGTCCTCCGGGGTAGGGGAGCCTTTCCTGATCCAGCCTTTCCTTCCCGTCTGGACCACGGTAAAAAACGGAGCGAGAACGGCTGCGGACAGCTGTTCGCCATATGGGCCGCCACCCTTCATGAACTGAATCATGCAGACCATCATCCGCCGTCCGACTGCCCGGAGAGCCAACCCCAAGGCCGCGGTGGTTTTTCCCTTGCCGTTGCCGGTATAAACCTGGACATACCCTTTTTTCAATTTCATCGCGTATCACCTTGAAAAATATTGACGATTTATAACAGTCAGGCAGTAAAGAGTCAAGTTACTCTGCAATGGGAGAATGTTTTACACCGGGCATCAAAACGGGGCGAAGGGAATCGTTCACCTTGACAGGGAGGTCATGATCTGCTATTCAATTACCTGTACCTGGGCGATTAACTCAGCGGGAGAGTGCTACCTTCACACGGTAGAAGTCACTGGTTCGATCCCAGTATCGCCCACCACTCTCAAGGTGACGTTCTATCTTGTTGAAAGAAGGACGTTTTTTTATTTTAGACGTCCTCTTCTTCGATCTGCTTTACTCTTCTTGTCCCTGGTTTTTGCCACACGGGGGACAACATGACCTACCTTTATAAAATCCGTAAGACATATTACTTTCGCATTCGCATTCCTATTGATCTGCGTGTCTGTTTTGGTGGGAAGGAGGACTTCAAGCGCTCACTCCATACCACAGACTTGAAGAATGCCCAGAAGCTGATAAGGGCATGGGGGTATCATGCGGAAAGGAATTTCACCCTGATGAGGAGTGGCTTCATGACGAAGGATCAGATAAAAAACCTTGCAGATCAGTTCTTCAGGCAGACTTTGGAGGAGATTGAAGAGAGTCGTGCGCAGGGAGTCAGGACTGTTTGCCCACGCAATGAAGATGAACTGGAAGAATATCTTGATGCGCTTTCATATGGGGCTTCGGACATGAGGGAGTCGCTGGCATCTCAAATCAAGACATCACAAACCTTTCTTAGCTCTGTATACCCACCTTCAAGAGCTTTACAAGACCTTACTAATAGGAGAGCAAGAGATTGTTTTTAAAGTGGCTTATAAACCCTCCTAGGTGGAAATAAATAATTAATATCTATTAAATAACAAAAGGCAGCTCCATCAACTGAGACTACCGTCACCTATTTATTCGTCCCTTAAAAAGCACAACCAACTGAACTAGTTGCTATAAGATACAGTTACTGTGTGATAAAATTGCCGGAAATTAAATTAACACTCTAAAAAACTGTTGATTTCATTCCAATAAAAACAACTGAACCAAGATGTTCATGGATACCACCCTGGTTTTTGCCTGGATGGCGTTACTATAGGAGACTAGAATTTGAAATTATGTCCAACTATCACATGTAAAAAATTACCTTATATAAGTCTCTGTTTTGTTGTTATTGGGTATTTATTGTTTGTATTCAATCGTTATTTACCAGTTCAAGAAGGATGGTTTCAGTATGACTGTATGTTGATCAAAAGTGGTAAGTTACCATATAAAGACTTCTATTTACATATACAACCATTATACCTTTATTTTGTATATGCTGTACAGAAAATATTTGGACCGTATATTATTGTTCTACGAGTGTATGGTGTTATAGAACGACTAGTTATTGCTTGTTTAATTCTTTATGTATTAAGGAAGCAATTCAGCTTAAATGATTCATTCATTGCTACATTATTTGGTGTATTTTTTTATAGCAGTTTCAATGTCGACATGCCATATTCTTATTATCAGACAGCATTGCTATTATCTTTAATATCTGCGGTTCTTTTTGAGATTGGATTGAGGGATTGCGAAAAAGTTTCCTTCTCCTATATTCTTGCAGGGGCAAGTGTTGCCTTATTGTTTTTTACTAAGCAATCTATAGGTCTGGTTTTTTTTGTTGGGCTATTAACAATTTTATTAGTTTACTATTTGCGATTAAATAGATTTCGAGCTCTTTTAATAGCTTTTGGATATTACCTAATGGGATTTGCATGTGTAATCATATCAATGATATCATGGTTGGCTATAAATCATGCTATTAAACCTTACTATAATATAATATTTCTTGCTAGTGAAAGTAAGGGGTCATTGTTGTCAATACTTTTTGGTTTTGTTCCTAGGCTACTGAAGTTGCTCGACCCTCTTTACGTAACTTTAATGGTGATAGGGATTTCCTTCACATATATTCTTGATAGATATAATAATAGGTCAAAGATATATTCATATATAGATGAAAAACCACTATATCATACATATGCTATTATGGTTGTGATATGTTATGCATATGCTTATATTAACAAATACCTTATCAGTCACCTTTGGCTAATAGATAATATATATAACATCTCGCAATATATCATATTACTGAGTTCATTATCACTGATATCTGCTATTATATATTATCAGTGGTTATGGTATGTCAAACCTCATGACAATATCTATAAAGTTAAGTTATATTGGGTTGTTATAGGCATATTGTTATTTTATAGTCATGGTATGTCTGGCATTCTTGAGGTACAGGCTTTTATCTTCGGCTTGCCATTATCTATACTCCTTTGGTGGTCAACTTATAATAATCTCAAGATACGAAGATACGTTAAAGGAGTCTCTATATTGATAGGTTTGTTGATTATTTTCCTACTTACTTCTATCAAATATGTTCGGCCGTATTATTGGTGGGGATGGGGTGAACCTGATGTTAGGGCAGCGAAAGAAGTCAGCTCAATTCCAGCCTTGAGAGGCATGAGGATATCTTTAAGGACTAAACAAATTTATGAGCAAATATACTTACTAGTTAACACTAATACCTCTAGTGAAGATGAAGTATTTTTTTTCCCTCACAATGCTTTGTTAAATGTGCTTACAGAAAAAACTTATTCAGCTTACACACCAGTTTGTTATTTTGATGTTTGTGCTGATCAATATGCTATACAAGTAGCTAATTATCTCGAACGAAACAAGCCAAAAATGATTCTTTATATGAATTTTCCTGAAAAAGCGTGGAAAACCCACGAAGAAATATTTCGGGAGGGCAAAACCAGCGGGCAAAGAGAAATTCAAAAAACCATTACTAGACTGACTAAAGAAGGGTATTATCAAAAAATCGCATTAATTGAAGACGCAACAAATTATCCAATCGAAATATTGAAGCGAATAGATCGAAATTGACATACTCCTTTGCAGCTAAGTCATGGAAAAGTTGATGAATTTCTTGGTCTCGGTATTGCAATCTAACAGCAACGTCCAGGAGACATTAGCCACGCACAGGGTTCATCTTACTTGGGCGTAGTTTTGGAGAATGCAGGCATATTGGAATGGAACAATAATCATTCGGGAATAAAATGGCGTATCATAAGAGGAATACTCACTTCTGAAGAGCTAAGAGACATTATGAACAGAAACCGCAATACCGATGAAGTTTACATGATCGCGGAAGGCTAGTTCCAGTTGAAGCTTCTTAAACGCTGTGCTATTCTCTTGCCACTTTTGCCACAATTTTTGCCACACGGTTCGAAACCAAGGGATTAACGGAGAGAGCAGTAAAATGCAAGAAAGATGGTTAAATCAAGTAGATACGGTACGGGCGATTAACTCAGCGGGAGAGTGCTACCTTCACACGGTAGAAGTCACTGGTTCGATCCCAGTATCGCCCACCACTCAAAACCAAGGGGTTGGCTGTTATCGGCCGCCCCTTTATTCGTGGAAGAGTGAAGTAATTGTGAATCAATGTTTTTGGTTGTATCAAGTTTCTCGTTGGCCTTTATCTGATGCATTGAAGCAAATTACGTCTCATGTGCTGGTCAGGTAAAGGTCGGCCAGGAGGAATGGTTATGAAGAGAGCTCTATTCCTGCTTCTGTTTGGATTGTTCGGCTGCGCTCAAATCCCCGAAGGTGTCGTAGCTGTAAAGGGATTTGAAGTGCAGCGTTATCTGGGCACCTGGTATGAGATCGCGAGACTTGATCACTCATTTGAGAGAGGTCTGGTAAATGTCACTGCAACCTACAGCCTGAACGAGGATGGCAGCATGCGGGTTGTGAACCGGGGGTATGATCCCAGGCAGAACCGGTGGAAGGAGGCGGAAGGACGGGCTCATTTCATTTCCGGATCCGATCTGGGCCGCTTGAAGGTTTCATTCTTTGGGCCATTCTATGGCGGCTACAATATTCTCGAGATTGATGAACGTAATTACTCATACGCGCTTATTTGCGGAAACAACAGATCCTATCTGTGGATTCTGGCGAGAAAGCCTGAACTGTCTCAAGATGTGATGGCTTCCCTGACTCAAAAGGCAAACTATCTGGGTTTTGACACCGATGCATTGATTTACGTACAGCATAAAAAAATGTCCACCCACTAGGATGTTCGTGGGAGGTTTGTCTGTTGAAGTCCTGAATTTTATAAATT
Organism: Geobacteraceae bacterium; assembly: GCA_017861285.1. Lineage (GTDB taxonomy): Bacteria > Desulfobacterota > Desulfuromonadia > Geobacterales > Geobacteraceae > CAIWTU01. The sequence goes on from JAGFXO010000012.1 coordinate 8,871, forward strand.
ATGCATCATGTAAAAACAAGGGGGATGCCGGTTTCGGCAACCCCCCTTTTTTGCACGACTCACGGCACCAATTTGAAGGCTTCCTTCGAAGAGCCGCATACTTCACAAGACCCGGATGGTTCATGATCTATGGTGTTGCCGCAGGCCTCGCACACGTAATAATCCAGATTCTCTTTTCTGTCGGGGTTATCGATAAATTTCCTGAAGAGACCGGCGTGAACCTGATCGACGGCGGCGGAGTAGGTGAAGCATTCTTTCGCGAAACTCCATCCATCGGATTCCGCATCCCGAATCATCTCTGAATACATTTCGGAAAGCTCACGGCTTTCTTCAATGGCTTCCCTGAGGTTTTCCGCACAGGATTCCCTGATGATCTTTGGATCATACATCCCCGACATCCATAGATCGTTCGTCGCCCTTGATGTCTCGTGGAGCGCCCTCAGTAATGAATGGGCATGAATGTCGCCCGATTCGGCAGCGGCACGGAAAAGTCTCGCAACCTCATGGTTTCCTTCCTTTTCGGCCATTTCGGCAAAGGCCCTATAGGTCCACTTGGCACGGGACTCACCCTGAAATGCCCTGAGAATATCTTCTTCCGTTTTCACGGTATGAGTTGTCATTGTCAGCACCTGCCTTTATATGAAAATGACTTCCAATTTCAGTATATTATAGCAAACGTAGACGAGTCAGTCAAATAATGCGGCAAGGTGTATCGGAGGCAAAGGGGTGTGATGATTATTGCGCAACAAGGCAAAAGAGGGAATCAGGCTCAGGGCAATACAGGAGAAAACGCTGCCCAGAACCTTATTCCGTGTACTGTTTTTCCATGCGGAAGGGGTTTGCTTGAGGAATGTCGTGTTTATTCGTTTATAATGCGGTTAAGCTCATCCAGGAGTTTGTCAATGTCCACTTTATGCACTCCTGCACCGTGCTCCAGTTTCTCGAACTCCGCCACCTGGCACTCAAAGCAATCGAGCCCGAACCTCCTGAAAACCTCCAGGGTTTGCGGATAAAGACGAACGATTTCACCGATGGTCATTTCTTTGGTTATCATTTATATTTCTCCCATGCGACCATAAAAAACAAAAAACACCTATTCTTAAAACTGTGACTTTGATTGAAAGCCTGAATCCAGTGCAAACCTGCAACCGATTATCTGCTATTTCAAGTTCATGACTGCCGCTTCTATCCTGTCGAGACCTTTCTTGATGTTTTCCATGCTGGTTGCATACGAGAGTCTGGCATAGTTGTCCGCTCCGAATGCAATCCCGGGTACGAGAGCAACTTGAGCCTTTTCCAGAAGGTATGCCGCAAAATCAGAAGAGTTGGCTATTACCTTTCCTTCGAAACTTTTACCGAAAAGTCGTGAGATATTGGGGAAGGCATAGAATGCGCCATGAGACTTGAAACAGGATACACCCGGTATGCCATTGAGGCGAGCTACAATATACGTGCGTCGCTTTTCAAATTCCACGATCATTTTTTCAACGGTTTCCTGTGAGCCGTTCAGTGCCTCGACGGCTGCCTTCTGGGCAATGGAGTTCGGATTCGAGGTTGATTGAGATTGCATTTTGGTCATGGCCGATATTACTTCCGCAGGGCCGGCGGCATAGCCTATGCGCCAGCCGGTCATGGCATATGTCTTCGAGACGCCGTTGACCACCATGGTCCGGCCTTTCAGTGCCGGTACTGCTGTTGCGATGTTGCAGAAGGGCATACCATCGTACAGCAGTCGTTCGTAGATATCGTCCGAGATGATAAAGAAATCGTGTTTCAGACATACTGCGCCGATTGCCACGAGTTCCTCCCTGCTGTAGGTAGTGCCGGTCGGGTTACAGGGGGAATTGAGAACCAGTGCCCGGGTGTTCTTCGATATGGCTTTTTCGAGTTTCTCCGGGGTGATTTTAAATGCGGTAGTTTCGTCGGTTTCGATGAAAACGGGCTTTCCTCCTGCAAGGACTACCTGATCAGGGTATGAGACCCAGTACGGGGCCGGGATGATGACCTCATCGCCTTCCTGGACAAGGACATGTGAGATGTTGTACAGGGAATGCTTGGCACCGCATGCCACCGAGATCTCATTCCTCGCGTATTCAAGGGTGTTGTCCCTTTTCAATTTGGCAATTATGGCATCTTTCAGCTCATCTGTTCCCCCGACGGGCGTGTACCTGGTGAAACCTTCCTCGATCGCTCTTTTCGCCGCTTCTTTTATATTGGCGGGAGTGTCGAAATCCGGTTCTCCGGCACCAAAGCCGACTATATCAATACCCTGTGCTTTGAGGGCCTTGGCCTTGGCATCAATTGCCAGGGTAGGGGAAGGCTGGATCTTGTTTACTCGATCTGCCAGTTTCATGCAAGTCTCCTTTTGCTGTTTCAAGTGTCCGGGAACGCAGAGGGGGTGATGCTGATCAACGCATGTTATCGGTTGAATTTCGCATCAAGGGCCTTTTTGACAACCAGAGGCACCAGGCCGTCAACGGGGCCGTTCATGGAACTTACCTCTTTTACTATGGAGGAAGAGAGAAAGCTGTAAAAAACGGATGTCATCAGGAAAACGGTTTCAACATCCTTTGAGATGCTCCGGTTAGTCTGGGCCATCTGTAATTCGTATTCGAAGTCGGAGATTGCCCTCAGACCGCGAATGATTGCCTGTGCCTTGCGGGTGCGGACGTAGTCTACCAGAAGACCATCGAAAGTGTCAACTTTTGCGCGGGGGATATCACCCACGACCGATTTGATCAAATCGACACGTTCATTGACGGAGAACATCGGGCTTTTTCTCTCGTTGCGGGACACGGCTATGATGACTTCATCGAATATTTTCAATGCCCGGTTGATGATATCCAGGTGGCCGAAGGTGATCGGATCGAAAGAGCCCGGATATACGGCTATTTTTCTGTTCATGAATTGCCCCTGTCAGATGGAGTTAAGAAGATTAAGGCGGTATCGCCGTAAATCCTTCTGTCAAATACGTGAAGTGTGCCGTACCTCTCCTTCGCCGTTTCCCGTGAGGAAAGTTCGGCGATTACAAGCGAGTTGTCGTCGAGCAGATTTGATTTTGAAAGGTAATCAAGAACTTTATCCAGCAAATCTTGGTAATAGGGCGGGTCCAGGAAAACGAGCCGGAAAGGAACATTCGAATCTTTCAGGGATTTCAGTGCTTCCAGGGCGTCCTTGCAGACTACTCTGCTTTTATCTGCAAAACCGGTTAATGCAAGATTTTTTCGTACAATTTCAACTGAATCACGGTGGCTGTCAATGAAAACAGCACGTTCGGCACCGCGACTCAACGCCTCAATCCCCAGATTTCCCGTACCGGCGAAGATGTCCAGAACTGAACAACCGGAAAAAGATCCGAGCATTCCGGAAATTATGCTGAACAGGGCCTCTTTCACGCGGTCGGATGTGGGTCTGACCCTGGACCCCCGGGGAGATACAAGCTTTCGTCCCTTTGCTGTACCGGCTATTACTCTCAACGTTCCTTCAGCAGCGCGTGGGCCAGTTTCGTTGCGCTTCCTTTTGCATTGAAGGCGTTGAGGAACTCCCGTGCCTCCCGGTATGCCATGTCGTGAATCAGCCTGGCATTCTTTTCAGGGATGGCATCGATTTCGGCCTTGAAAACGCGAGTTGCGTACTTGATGTCCTTCCTATTCTCCCGAGCCCAGAGGCGCATGGCATCCATCAGATCGAGAGGCAGGCCCGCATGCGCTACATTCTGCCAGAGCGTTCCTATATTGCCTTTTCTAATGCCGTATTCCGCAAGCTTGCCGACCAGATGCAGCGGGGTCCCGGTTATCCCGTGCTGCACCAGACCCGATAACCCCTGCGAGAGGGCAACCTTGTAAATCTGCAAAGTTCTCGCAAGGTCAATTCGTACGACTTCACCTTCCAGATAATTTCCGCGTCTGGAGCCGTTGTTGATGGCGAGCAGATCCGGATTGATTCCGTGTCCGATGACAGTGCAAAGAAACTCCTCTGCCTCACCTGCTGTGGTCAGGGGAGCAGCTTCGCCTGCCTGTTGCGCTTCACCGAGTTCCAGTTCCAGCCCATAGTCGAGCTCTGTTATGAGTTTTCCCAGTTTCACGACAATTGCGGCGTTTTGCGCCAAAGGATTGAATGAGGCATCGAATGCAAACGAGGTATATCCCGAATCAATCTGGGCCTGCACAAGATTTGACGCAACGGAAAGTTCACCCTGGCTTGTGTTGTGAACGGTTATATGATCGCCATGGATAAGAAAGGGTTTGGTAAAGTTGTACTGATGGGCGAATTCGAAAATCGTGGTGCAGAAATCTTTCGGTGTCTGACCGGTATAGCCGCCGTCAATTCCCCCTTCCGTTTTCGTCAGTTCGAAAGCGATAACGGCGTCAAGTTCATCCGCTGCTTTCATGATTCCGGGTATTGCGTGTTTTATGCGTGGATTGCAGCCCATGACGATAAGTTTCTCATCCTTGAGGGCCGAGAAAACGTCCTTGCCGCTCAGCAGGCATATTGTGCTCTTGCTTCCGAGGATTGCACGTATTCGGGGGGGGACTTTATTCAGCAGTTGATTCATCATGAGCGGTCCGATTTCGGAAAACAGGGGTATAATATATATTTACATAATATTTGCAAAACCTATCATGATCGGCTTCTGTGAGTCAAGGTCAACTTTGTGTTCGACAGTGCCAGGGACGCAGGTTCTAATACAGTGGCGGCCTCGGCTCAGGAATGTCAAAACCCGGGCAATCTGTGCGTGGTCGCATTTGTTTCTGAAATTGACTGAATTGCTCTCGAGGTGTACCGTTAGTAAGCGAGCGAGCAGAGTTGCACAATCTTGCTTGGTCATTTCGTTGTTTTCCATGAAATACTTTCGGGCACATGGTTAATGTTTGAAGAGGAGGCACGTTTTCTATGTACGATGCAGTTTCCTGCGAACGGCCGGATCTTGCCGGTTATGCCGCAAAAAGTGCGCAGTCGATGGGAAGGAAATATCCCGAGGAATTTCGGGACGAACGGCCTGTGTTCGAGAGAGACCGCGACAGGATAATCCATTGTGCCGCGTTCCGCAGGCTGGAATACAAGACACAGGTTTTCGTCAACCACGAGGGCGATTATTACCGGACAAGGCTGACTCATTCTCTCGAGGTGGCACAGATAGGGAAAGCCGTTGCCCGCAGGCTGAAGTTGAACGAAGAACTGACCGAGGCACTTTCCCTTGCCCACGACCTTGGCCATACGCCGTTCGGCCATACGGGGGAAGATGTTCTCAATCGTTTGATGGAGGGACATGGGGGATTCGAGCACAATCTCCAGTCGCTGCGCGTTGTTGACGAACTGGAGGAGCGGTACCCGCGTTTCAATGGCCTCAACCTGTCTTGGGAGACGAGGGAGGGAATTATCAAGCATTCTTCTCCCTATGACAGTCCCGCCGACATCATTGCCGAGTTTCTGCCGGGGACAGTCCCTACCATAGAAGCCCAGATTATCAATTATGCGGACGAGATTGCGTACAATAATCACGATATCGACGACGGTCTGAAATCGGGGCTCATCAGTGCTGCCCAGCTCGAAAAAATCGAGCTGTGGCTCGAGGTTACCAGTAAAGTGGAGGAGCAATTCCCCGGGACAGACCCTGAAAGAAAAAAGCACCAGACAATCAGCATGCTCATCGGTCTGCTGATCATGGATCTCTGCATTACCACCACACGGAATCTTGCTGCTTTTTCCATTAAAGACATGGACGACCTTCGCAGAGTCAACAGGCAGGTAGTCGGCTTCAGCCCCAGGGTGGCCGAACAGTGCCGGGTGCTCAAGAAATTTTTGAAAGAAAATCTGTACCGGCACTACAAGGTCGAAAGGATGAGGGTCAAAGCGGAACGGTATCTTTCCGAGCTGTTTGAAACCTATGTAAAACACCCCACGCTTCTCCCCCGCAAGTACCAGATAAAAATGGACCATGCTGGAAGGGAGAGGGTTGTCTGTGATTATATTGCCGGGATGACCGACCGTTTTGCCCTTGATGAGTTCAAGAGGCTTTTCGAACCGTACGAGAGGGTATAAATGACGAAACTGGTGAAAAGAAGATCCGTCAAGGCCGGGCTTCCCCCGGGCACTCTGGTCTATATAGGCGACAAAGAGGCAGAACAGGCGAAAATCTCAGTAATCGATTACGATGAGAATGAATTCCATGAGAGAACTCTTTCGCAGATCAGGGAATGCCTTGCCTTCGCAAACAAAACGGCGGTCACGTGGGTGGATGTCGACCTGGTTCATCAGGTAGAATTGATAGAAAAAATAGGTGAATGCTACGGTTTTCACCCGCTCATCCTCGAAGACATCCTGAATACCGACCAGCGGCCGAAAGTCGAGGATTTTGGTGAATACCTTTATGTCGTGCTGCGCATGCTCGCCTGCAATGGGGACAATAACGGAATTTTTTCAGAACAGATCAGCATTATCCTTGGTAGCAATTATGTGATTTCCCTCCAGGAAAGGGAGATGGGAGTGTTTGCATCCCTTCGGGAAAGGCTCAGAAGCGGCAAGGGGAGGATGCGGAAACTTGGCGCCGATTACCTTGCGTATGCCCTGCTCGACGCAGTCGTAGACAATTATTTCGTGGTCCTGGAGAAGATCGGAGAGAGAGTAGAGAAGCTGGAAGAACAGCTTGTCTCCAGCCCGACACCGGACACCCTGCACGAAATCCATAAACTGAAAAGAGACATGATCATTATCAGGAAGTCTGTCTGGCCGCTGCGCGAGGTGATTGCCGCCCTGGAAAGGGGAGACACGTCGCTCATCAGCGATTCCACAAGAGTCTACCTGCGGGACGTGTACGATCATACCGTTCACGTTATCGATACGCTTGAGACATTCAGAGACATGGTTTCCGGCATGCTCGACATTTATCTTTCCAGTGTCAGCCACAGGCTTAACGAAGTGATGAAGGTGCTTACGATAATAGCCACCATATTCATACCGCTTACCTTCATAGTGGGAGTATACGGGATGAATTTCAAGTTCATGCCGGAACTCGAATGGCACTGGGGGTATCCTGCCCTTCTGCTGTTCATGCTTGGCATCGTGGCCGGTATGATGGTGTACTTCCGGAAAAAGAGATGGATATGAGGCGGAGATTGATTACCAATGCTGACATTGCTTGACCTGTTGCGAAGTCTGCCCGCACGGGGCGATAAAACCGCCATGATATACCGGACCGGCGTTCGCCGCCGGGTGTATTCCTATGAGCGACTGTATGAATTGTCGCTGAAAATGAATTCATGGTTCTCCCGAAACGGCATTGAAAACGGCGACAGGGTACTGCTGTGGGGGCCCAACAGCCCTTGGTGGTCCATTGCGTTTTGGGGGTGCGTAGCGCGGGGAGCGGTGATCGTTCCAGTGGACTTCATGTCCGGCAAGGACAGGGCCGAAAATATCGCGGGTCTCACCGGTGCAAAGCTCGCCATTCAAAGCAGGCACAAGCCGGAACGCTTGACGGACCTTCCATCGTTACTGATGGAGGACCTGGAAGAGATCCTGAATGATATGGAGGCACTCGAGCCGGTGAAGAAGGTTTTCCAGGATGATATTGCCCAGATCATCTATACCTCCGGGACTACGGGCAATCCGAAAGGCGTGGTACTTACCCACCGGAATCTGATGACGAACCTGCGGCAGGTTAACTGCCATATACCCGTGGTTGGCCACGAATTTGTCTTTTTGTCACTCCTTCCCCTCTCACACATGTTCGAGCAGATGGGGGGCTTCTTCACCCCCCTCTATAGAGGCGCTTCAATTGTCTTCCTGCAGACACTGAAACCTTCGGCGATTATGGAAGCCCTGCGGGAGGAGGATATATTCGCCGTTATTGCCGTACCGCGCCTCCTCCAACTGCTGAAAGGATCCATAGAACATCAATTTTATGCCTGTCACCTTGGAGGAGTATTAAACCTCCTGCTCTCAATTGGCGGGAGAGTCCCACCGCGAGCGAGAAAAATACTCTTTCATCCGGTGCGGAAAAACTTCGGCAGGCACTTTGCCCTGTTCGTTTCCGGGGGGGCGGCACTTGCTCCCGATGATTTCCGCTTCTGGAGCGCCATGGGATTTGTCGTCATTGAGGGATATGGGTTGACCGAAACCGCGCCGGTTCTGGCAGCCAATACCATGGAGAGTCAGCTTGCCGGATCAGTCGGGAAGGCCGTTCCCGGTGTGGAAATCAAAATAGAAAAAAATGAGATTTTTGCCAGGGGAGGGAATGTTTTCCCCGGCTATTACCAGAACGAGCAAGCAACGACGGAGGCATTCACCGCTGACGGATGGTTCAGGACCGGTGACCTGGGGGAGTTGGACGGGGAAGGAAACCTGTATATAAAGGGTCGGTGCAAGGAGCTTATTGTGACCGGCGCCGGCATCAATGTCTATCCGGATGAAATCGAACGAATTCTCGATACGGTCTCCGGGGTCAGGGAGTCATGCGTCATCGGTTTAGACCGCGGTTCGGGTGAAGAGGTCCATGCGGTCATTCTTCCGGACAGCAGCGGCAGGAAAACGGACGAGATCATCGCTGAAGCGAATGGCAGGCTGGATACACTGCACCAGATAACGGGGTATTCCCTCTGGCCGGAATCTGAATTTCCAAAGACGACAACCTTGAAAATCAGGAAATTCCAGGTGAAGGAGAAGCTCATGGCACATGAGACCCCGCCCCCGGAAATTTCGATGGATCCGTTCATCAATCTGATTGCACGGGCTACAGGAACTGCCGCCGGGGTGATACGTGAAGATTCCTTGCTCGTGGGGGATCTCGGTCTCACCTCGATCGGCCGTCTGGAACTGGTAAATTATCTCGAGCAGGAGTTCAGGCTTGATCTTGAAGAGTCTGCCATTGACCAGGGTACGAGGGTTGCTGACCTGAGAAAACTCGTTTCAGGAAGGGAAAAAATCAAAAGCAGGAAAAGGTACCGGTTCTGGACCAATAAACCGATTTTCCGCTTTGTCCGAAGGGTGCTTGACAAGCTGTTGCATTATCCGCTCCTGCGGCTGTTCGTAACCCTGCAGGTTACCGGACTTGATAGGCTGCAAAAGGTCGAATCGCCCGTTTTATTCATATCCAACCACTTGAGTTACCTGGATTATGCGGCCGTCATGTTTTCTCTGCCGGAAAAGTGGCGGTACACGACTGCAACAGCCGCCTGGGAGGAGTTTTTCTTCCCCGGTCGGGCGTCACTTCCCATGAAACTCTGGAAGAGGTTTGCGTACGAATACGGTACTATGGTCCTCAACCTTTTCCCCCTGCCGCAGACCGGCGGGTTCCGCCAATCTTTCCGGTATATGGGGAAGCTTGCGGATATGGGTCAGAACATCCTGCTGTTCCCCGAGGGGCAGAGGTCCCGGGACGGCCGGCTGCTTCCCTTGCGCCGGGGCCTGGGTCTGATGGTAATGGAATTGCGCATCCCGGTTGTCCCGGTTCACATAGCCGGTATGGAAAAGGTCTACCCCCCAGGCTCCGTTTTGCCATCACCTGGGCATGTCAGGGTTTCCATCGGCGAACCGATGTTCTTCACGAAGCAGTCTGCCGACGAAATAGTTGAAAGTGCGAAAAATGCACTACATGCGCTGGGTAATACCGTTTAAGGCCGGGAGGGGACCCGGCATAAAATTACACATCCACAACAACGGTTGCTTCCCAGCCTTTTTCCACCCTCCGCACCGCAAAACGATACAGGGTGATTGCCTTTACGTCGACAATCAGGTGATGTTTTTCCGCATCCAGTTCTTCGCCGAATGCCGATGCTTTGAGCGTATAGCCTGATTTTCCCCGTGTGATGGAAACCTCCGGGACACGCAGCAGGAGCTTTTGCGCATCCTTGAAATAAACCAGTTCCTGAAGAAAATTGAAAAGAAGCAGGTCAAGGTCTTCATGGGATACATCGAATTCCAGCTTCTTGCCTGGTGCGATGCTTTCAAGGTCTGAAACCATTGTATTGGTAACGGCATCAGCAGCCGAACGGAACAATTCCGGAAGGTCTTTCCCCCATGCTTCGAAGGCAATGTCCGCAGTGGCAATATGTTGCAGGTAACGAAAGGGCATGGCGACTCAACCCTTTATGTTGCCGACCGGCAGGAGCCGCACGATTCTTCTGCTCAATCCGGCCAGTTCCGTGGCTTCGGCAACGGAATCGATGTCTTTGTAAGCGATCCCGGCCTCTTCGGCAAGCCCTCCCCAAGAAGCGGTCCGAACGTAAATTCCGCGTTCTTCCATTTCCCTCTGCAGTTTCTGCCCCCGTATCATCTTCTTTGCCTGGTGGCGGCTCATGGTTCGCCCGCTGCCGTGGGCGGTTGTAAAAAAAGCCTGATCAGCCGTTTTCATGCCGGCGAGGAGATAGGAACCGGTTTCCATGCTGCCTCCGATAATTACCGGTTGCCCCGTTTCGCTGTAGCATGCGGGAATGCCTTCCATACCGGGTCCGAATGCTCTCGTCGAGCCTTTGCGGTGGATCAGGAGCTCTTTTCTCTTCCCCTCAACAGAGTGTTTTTCCAGCTTTGCCGTGTTGTGAGCAACATCGTAGACCATGTTCATTCCCAGGTCTTCCGGAGATTTGTTGAAGAACTCGGAGAATACTTCACGAATCCGGTGCACTATCACCTGCCGGTTGGCAAATGCCATGTTAACCGCGCATTTCATGGCTGCAAAATAATCCCGCCCCTCCGGCGAATTGAAAGGCGCACATGACAGTTCGCGGTCTTTTACCTTGATTCCGTATTTTCTTTCGACAACGCTGAGGAACAACTGCAGGTAATCGGTTGCTACCTGGTGGCCGAAGCCCCGACTGCCGCAGTGGAGCATCACAACAATCTGGTTGGGAAGTGTAATCCCGAATGTTCGGGCAGTCTCAGGATCATGGATGTTCTCGGGTCTCGCGACCTGGATTTCCAGGTAGTGATTACCGGAACCCAGGGTGCCGATCTGGTTGTATCCACGGTCCATGGCTTTTTTGCTTATTTTGGAAGCATCGGCGCCCGCAAAACATCCGCCTTCCTCTGTCATCTCGATGTCTTCCGGCCAGGCATAACCGTTCCTGAGGCACCAGCGCGACCCCTTCTCCGCAACCTGGCAGAACTCGTCATGGGAGAGCTTTACAAAACCGGTGCTTCCCACCCCGGCCGGCACCCGGTAGAAAAGGGCGTCAACGAGTTCACGGATTCGGGGCCTGACCTCATCATAGGTGAGATTGGTAAGAACCAGCCTCATCCCGCAGTTGATGTCAAATCCGATTCCGCCGGGGGAGATAACTCCTTTTCCAGGATCCATCGCCGCCATTCCACCGATGGGGAAGCCGTACCCCCAATGGCCGTCGGGCATGCAATATGAATATTTTACGATCCCGGGAAGGCATGCCACATTGGTGACCTGCTCAAAGACCCCGTCGTCCATCTCCCTGAGAAGTTTCTCAGTTGCATAGATGCGAGCGGGAACAAGCATTCCCTCTTTATAGGAAACCGGCAATTCCCATATCGTTTCGGAAATTTTTCTTACAGCCGAAGGTATTGCCATAATGGCTCCTCCCAGAATTTCACAATCACACTTCAAGTGCCTTGCAGGGCTTTTTATGAGTGCAAAAAACAAAAACATCACTATGCTAACTAATTACGGCATATCAGCTCTTCTTACACTATAGCATAATTGCCGATTTCTTTTTGCGGGAAATGCTCCTGGTCCCGGGGCCACATGCAAAAGCAGGGATAGATAATCAGGGACTATTCGCAGGAAAACAAGATGATAGGTGTGAAGCTGCCGGAAGGGTGGATATTCGATGCGGCGGGTCGGGGTCCTCGTCATCTGCAGCATGACGGGACCCCATGGCGCGGTCAGTTACAGGTTTAATTCTTTTTTTGTTTTTTCAACCAGTTCCGAAAAGGCATCATCAAGGTAAGTGGTCATATCACGGATCTCCTGAGGAACCCTTCGTTCGTACAGGGCACGGGCTTCTCTGACATCATGTTCCAGCAAATCATAAAAGGTGCCGTTCCGCACCCCTTCCTCAACCTTTTTCCTGTTGTACAGGAATATGTCGGAAACTATGAGGCGCGCCAGACGTTTTGCCTTGGCTCCGGCGTCATCGGCAGGCTGCTCCGGCTGACGTATCCGGAGGGAAGGCTCTTCAACAGGCTGCTTCCCGGATTCGCTCGATAATCTTTGTTCTAACTCCCCGACTTGTGAGGAAAGAGCATCAAGTCTTTTGCTGTGAGTCGAAACATTCTCGACAATCTTTTTCAGCATCGACTCGATGGATGCTTGCAGTCCAGCACGTATTTCTTCCTTCAGTAGCCTGTTTTTACTGTCGATTTCTTCGCTGCTCCCCGTTGCCTGCTGTTCAAGGGAATTCCGCAATTCCTCAAGGCCCTTTTCCAGAGAGAGAAGGCGCCCTTCAAGGCCAGAACCAGCTTTTCCCGAACGGCGGGAAATTGCGGCAAAAGATAGAAGAAAAACGAGTACAATCAGGGAACCAAGGGCGTAGGGCATCATTTCAGTCATAAGAAAGTTCCTCCTGAGGACCCCGTTACAAAAACTTTTTTAAGGAAACCGTTTTTGCCGGGAAGGTTAATGCGGACAACCTCATTGGCCGGTTCAGCTTTGCCGACTGAACTCGATAAGCCATCTCTCGAATATTCTTACCTTGCGCATTCCATGGTGCGCCAGGTTTTGCCGGACCTGGTCGATGGTCTTCTCATGGCGCAGCAGACCGGGCCGTTTGGAAAAAAAAAGGTCGGCAAAACAGATGATTTTTTCTTCCATCGTAACGGGGGTCATGTCCCTTCTCGGCATTTGCAAATTCTGCCGGACGATGTCGTCCACTGTAAGGCCCACTCCGATATGTCTTTCACACACCATTGCATGTGATCGAAATCCTTCTGCTTCAAGGATTTCTCTGCCAAGAATTCCATGATTTAGGTACGGTGCATCACCATGACAGCCTATTTTCGGAGCATGGGTGCGAGACACCCCGATGTCGTGAAGAAGAGCGGCTTCTTCTATAAATTGCATATCAAGTTCAGGATTGCCGAGGTTCACGGCAATTCTCAGCGCTTTATCAGCGACCATCCTGCTGTGCTCTGATACGATCGCGAACGAATCTCCATTTGAGGCGAAATATTTTTTCAGAAGGGCAAAGGGCTCCATACCGTAATTCCTGCACAATTTACTGCATTATGATATAAGGATTGTATCCTGTCAATTGCGGAATTGGTCGACTTCCCGGTACATTGTAGCTGCAGCGGCTCGAGGCCGGACGCCGTGTACCGGAAGTTGTCCACCCTCTGTCTGATTCGTCGCGACAATGCATTCCACGGTAGCATGAACTGAACTTCAAGAGATACTTGAGATATGATTGATAAAATATTTGAAAAAGATTTAAAAATTGAATTTTTTAAAAGTTCCGGGCCCGGAGGACAGCATAAAAACGTAACCGAGTCAGGAGTGCGGATCCGTCATATTCCCACTGGTATCGTAGTGCACGCAAGCGAGAGTCGTTCCCAGGCGCAAAACCGGGTAACGGCAATGAAAAGGTTGCTGCGTGCACTTATGAAAAGGGAACAGAAGGCAAAAATGAGAATTGCCACGAAGATTCCCCGTAAAGCCATCGAGAAAAGGCTCTCAGTAAAAAAAATCGTTTCCCGCAAAAAGCAGCTCCGCTCACTGCGTGAGCAGGATTGAATTATGATAATGAAACCGCTGCACCGTCAGGAGGGCTATCTTCTTGACCTGCCTCGCCCATATGGTTTATTCTTCGATAGTATGCGCGGATTCGGGATACCTCCGCGGTAATTATCGTTCTGAAGGAAAAGAGACATATGTCGCGACCCGGTTGGGATGAGTATTTCATTGAGATAACACGCCTTGTTGCCAGACGCTCTACGTGTTTGCGCCGGAAAGTCGGGGCAGTCCTGGTGAAGGACAAGAATATCCTTGCGACGGGCTATAACGGGGCGCCTTCAGGCGTCGCCCATTGCATGGATGTGGGGTGCTTGAGGGAACGGCTGGCAATAGTTTCCGGTGAACGCCATGAACTTTGCAGGGGGCTGCACGCCGAGCAGAATGCAATCATACAGGCCGCGAAACACGGCACGAACATTGACGGATCTACTCTGTACTGTACGACCATGCCCTGTATTATCTGCTCGAAGATGATCATCAACGCCGGGATACTGCGGATTGTCTACGAAGAGGGATATCCCGACCAACTCGCCGAAGAGATGATCAAAGAGGCCGGTGTAGGTTTTGTCCGGTTTTGCGACCTTGAGACAAGAACAGGGGAAAATGAATGAAGTGCCCGTTTTGCGCACATCCTGAAAGTAAAGTAGTCGATTCCAGGCCTGACAAGGATGGCTCATCCATTCGACGCCGCCGGGAATGCGAAAATTGCGGCAAGAGATTTACCTCTCACGAACGAGTTGAGGAAATCCTGCCGATGGTTCTGAAAAAGGACGGCAGACGGGAGCCATTCGACAGGATGAAGTTGGTCGCAGGGATCAAGAAGGCCTGCGAAAAGAGGCCGATATCCGTCGAGACGATTGAGAAAATGGTGGATGCATTGGAGGCCCGAATGCAGGAAGGAAATGAAAAGGAAATACCGAGTACAACCATTGGAGAGTGGGTGATGAACGACCTGCATGATGTTGATGAAGTCGCATATGTCCGCTTTGCCTCGGTCTACCGTTCATTCAAGGATATCAATGAATTTATGGCTGAACTGCAGGATCTTCTGAAAAAATAATCAAAAACCGGAGTACCGTCACAGTTGGAATTGACAAATGAACTTTGATATAGATTGTTTTTTTCCGGACGAAAATCAGGATTATGGCGATTCTGGAAAAGCCTCCTTCGAAGAGAAGAGGCCACTTTATCTGGCTGCCGGCAAGCATTTCCTGGAGTTGTACGGCAAGGACATATTCGCCGCTCATCTCGGTGGAGCTTCAGGTGAATGGGTCGCCAGGAATATTTCAGTGTTGACAGACACCCTGATAAGGAAACTGTTTCGAAGTATCGCGAGTGACCTTAACCGGATGAGCAGAAGCAGGGAATCGATAACTCTTGTTGCCACCGGTGGCTATGGCCGCGGGGAGATGAATCCGTACTCCGATATCGATCTGATGTTTCTATACAGCGGCAGGGACAGCAGGAGGGTCGAGGATGTAGCCAACAAGATTCTGTATTTTTTGTGGGACATGAAACTGGACGTCGGGTATTCGGTAAGAACCATCAGTGACTGCATCGAGATGGCGGCTTCCGACATGACGGTGAAGACAGCGCTCCTGGATACGAGATTCCTCGCCGGGAACAGGGCCCTATTCAATGAGTTGCGCAAGATCACGTTGAGCCACCTCATGACGAAGGGGAGTGATGCATTCATCCGGCAGAAGGTTTCCGAGCTTGAGCAGAGACGGGAAAAGTACGGATCCTCGGTCTATCTCCTGGAGCCGAATATCAAGGAAGGCGAGGGCGGATTACGTGACCTTCACACCGCACTCTGGGTGGCAAAGGTCAAGTTTAAGGTATACGATCCGCGGGAATTGGTGATGAAGGGGGTTTTGCTGGAGAGCGATCTCGAAACGTATTACAGCCAGCTTTCTTACCTGTGGAGAATACGGAACGAGCTTCATTATTATTCCGGGCGCAAGAACGATCAACTGACTTTTGACGCGCAAAATGACGTTGCCGCCTTTCTCGGCTACAAAAATAGCTGTAAAGTCCTGGCTGTTGAAGAATTCATGCGTGACTACTACATCCATGCAACAAAAGTCGAACAATTCTGGTCTCTGATCATTTCAAAATGTCTGTCTCATGAGGACACAACGCAAAAAATTCTCGGTTACTTCACACGCCGCCCCATCGGGGAGGGCTTCTTCGCGCTTCGCGGTGAACTGACTGTTCACAGCGAAGAGTTTATTCGGCAAGATCCATCACGATTGATGAAAATCTTCGAATACGCTCATAAGCACGGGATTTCCCTCAGTATGCAGACGAGGGAAGTGGTGCGGAGAAACCTGTACCTCGTAAACGACAAATTTCGCAGGAACAAGGAAGTGAACCAGTCGTTCTTCAATATCCTGCGTTCCCGGAAGGGTGTTGCGGAAACCTTGAGAATGATGCATTATCTCGGGTTCCTTATTCGCTTCATCCCTGAATTCGAAAGGGTGTACTGCAAGGTACAGCACGACCTGTACCATATCTACACGGTGGATACTCATTCACTTTTTGCCGTGGAAGAACTGGTGAAGCTGTGGAACGGAGATTACAGAGAGCGTCTGCCCCTCCTTACCGGCCTCTCAGGAGAAATCGACAAACGCGAATTGCTGCTGCTTGCGGCCCTCCTGCATGATGTCGGAAAGGGTGAAGGATCTGGGCATGCGGAAAAAGGTGCTGCCATGGTCCCTACCATAGCCCGGCGTCTCGGCCTTTCTCGCGAAGATGGCGAACGTCTGGAGTTCCTGGTGCGAAACCATTTGCTGTTCGCACATATTGCTCAGCGGCGTGATCTTCATGATGAAAAGATGATCGTTCAGGTCGCCAGGCAATTAGGCAACAGCGAAAATGTCAAGATGCTCTATCTGCTTACCTTTGCCGATATTAAAGCTGTAGGCCCCGATGTCTGGACGGAATGGAAGGCTTTGCTGCTTCAGGAACTGTATGAAAAGGTATTCAGCGTCATTGAGCGCGGGGACTTCAAGTTCGAGGCGCGCAGCGAACGGGTGAAGAAGGTGAAAAGAAAGGTCCTGGACATTCTGGATACGGAGTATCCGGTTGCCCAGATCAAGGATGAATTGAAGGCGCTCAGTGTGCGCCATCTGTTGTCCAATCCGCCTGAAGTCCTTTCCGATCACGTTAGAATGCTCCTGTCACTGAGCGGAGCAAAATTTGTATCAAAAGTTGATCATGAACCGGATAAAGGATACTCCAATTACAGCATCTGCACCCTTGATCTGCACGGCTTGTTCTCCATGATTACCGGAGTGATGGCTGCGAACGGGATGAATATTCTCGGGGCGCAGATCCACACGAGCACCAACGGGAAAGTTCTGGATGTGCTCCAGGTGAACTCTCCACAGGGTTTTGTCATAACCGACGAGAACCGCTGGCAGAAACTCGATGAGGACATGCGAACGGTGCTTCAGGGAAAGTTAAAAGTGAAATCCCTTGTGGAAAAGAGGCGGAGACCTACTTTCCTTGCTGAAAAGCCGAAGCCCAGATTTCCGACCACTGTCGAGATCGATAATGAAGTGTCTGACGATTACACGGTTCTCGACATTTTCACCCATGATAAAATCGGGTTGCTGTACCGGATAACGAGCACCTTGACCGGTTTGGGATTGTATATCGGTGTCTCCAAGATTTCGACCAAGGTCGACCAGGTTGCGGACGTGTTCTACGTCAGGGATATTTTCGGGCATAAAATTGTTGACGTGAACAAACTCGAAGAGATAAAGCGCAAGCTGCTTCAGGCAATTGATCAGGAATAGGATGCCCATGAACCAATACCTCGATCTTTATCTCAATTATCTTGTCGTCGAGAAGGGGTTGGCAAAAAATACACTGGAATCATATTCGCGGGATATCGTAAAATACCTCGAATACATTGATTCGCGGGGCTATACGGACCCCGGGGAAATAAGATCAGTCGATGTCGCATCCTTTATGGCTGCATTGAAAGAGGCCGGACTTGGTTCGCGCAGCAGAGCCCGGGCGCTTTCTTCGCTGCGAATGTTCCACAGGTTTCTGGTCATGGAAAACTACTGTGATTCAAACCCTTCGGCCATCCTTGAAGCGCCCAGGACTCTCAGGAAGTTGCCGGAAGTGCTGAATGTGCGGGAAGTTGATGCGCTGCTGGCTTCCGCTGCGGGCAGCGGCGCGGCGGATATACGGGATCATGCGATGCTCGAACTCCTGTACGCCACCGGGCTAAGGGTCTCCGAACTGGTAAACCTCAAACTCGGTGATGTTAATCCTTCTGCCGGGTACCTGCTGACTTTCGGCAAAGGGTCCAAGGAGCGTCTGGTCCCGATGGGGGAGACCGCTTCTTCGTCAGTCATGGCATATATACGTTCGACGAGAAGAGAGCAGGACAGGAAAGGGGGCAATGAATTCCTTTTCCTGACACGACTGGGTGACAGGATGTCCCGGCAGTCTTTCTGGAATATCATCAGGAAGAGGGCATATCAGGCGGGGATACGAAAGGACGTATCGCCCCATACCCTCCGTCATTCGTTTGCCACCCATATGCTGGAGAACGGTGCGGATTTGCGCAGTGTGCAGATTATGCTCGGACATGCCGATCTTTCGACTACCCAGATATATACTCACGTCACCAGCGAGAGGCTGAAAAAGATACATGAGGAATTTCATCCGAGAGGTTAATGAAGACGGTCTTGAGTGCTGTATATTTTAGTTTTGAGTATCTCTTTCGATAATGCTATTCTGAAAAACCGGCGATATGCAGTGTCGTCTTGCTTGAACAATGTTTGTTTCGATCATACGGAAAGGAATGTTTTATGAAGTACATTATTCTGCTTGGTGACGGCATGCCCGATGAAAAGATCGAGGTGCTCGGCAGGAAAACTCCGCTGCAGTTTGCCTCGACTCCCAATATGGACAGGATTGCGCGCCTGGGTACTTTCGGACTGGCGAGAACGGTCCCCAACGGTTATCCGCCTGGCAGTGATGTGGCAAACCTTTCGGTGTTCGGATACGATCCGCGTGTATTCTACACCGGTCGGTCACCATTGGAGGCGGCCAGCATCGGAGTGGAACTTGGTCCCCGTGACGTGGCTTTTCGTCTCAACCTTGTCAATCTCCAGACAAGGGGTGGAAAGATGTATATGCGTGATTACTCATCCGGTCACATCTCCACCGAAGAGGGGAGTGAACTGGTTGCCCTGTTGCAGAGTGAGTTCGGTGATTCCGAATTCCAGTTTTATCCCGGGGTGAGTTATCGACATCTCCTGGTCTGGCGAAACGGTATTGAAGAGATGAAAACTACCCCTCCCCACGATATAACGGGCAAATGCATTGATAAATACCTGCCGCAAGGCAACGGGGGTGAACGACTGCTACAACTGATGACTGAATCCCGCAGTCTTCTCGCCGGTCACCCCATCGGCAAGAAAAGATTGGAGCAGAAAAAATTGCCTGCCAACTCCATATGGCTGTGGGGACAGGGCAAAGCCCCGAAGATGCAGACATACAGACAACGGTTCGGACTAACGGGTGCAGTTATTTCCGCCGTGGATCTGATCCGTGGTATTGGCGTTTATGCGGGTCTGGAGATCATAAAGGTGCCGGGAGTTACCGGCTACGTCGATACCAATTACGAGGGCAAAGCGGAAGCTGCCCTGAAAGCCTTGGAGAAAACCGACTTCGTGTATCTTCATGTGGAGGCGCCGGATGAGTCTTCCCATTCCGGCATTCTCGAAAACAAGATACGTGCCATTGAGGATTTCGATTCCAAAATTGTCGGCCCGATACTTGAGGGCATTCGAAAGTTCGGGGATTACCGCGTCCTCTGTGTTTCGGATCATCCGACTCCCCTCAGGATAAAGACCCATACCGCGGAGCCGGTTCCCTTTGTCATCTACAGTGGTGAATCGGACAAGACCTCTGAAGCGAAGGGATTCGATGAAGAATCCGCCCTTGCTACCGGCCTTTTTGTCGAAGAAGGCTTCAGGCTTATGGATATGATGATGGAGGAAAAGCAGCGGTAGGAAGGATGCCCGTCACTCACCCATTCCTGTAACGGTTTCAGTAGGGATACCAGTAAGGGGTCCATACCACCAGTAGGGATAGAAAAACGGATACTGGTAATAAGGTGGCGGATATGGGTACAAATCCGATTTTTTCCAGACATGTATCTCTGCTATGGCAATGACCGGTTATCTTCGGGCTGGAAACAGCATGTATCTAGTTTTAGTAGTAGACTTTTATTGTAAAGGAAGTCAATCAGGTTCAGGGTGAAGCATGTTGAGCTATATATGAAGAAACAGAACCCCTCTCAGGTGGTGTGAGAGGGGTTCTGTTCAATGGGGGAGTGCTGCTGAGATTATATGATAATACTGCGTCCACCGCACGCCTTCAGAACCCCGTGCGCTTCTCTTAACATGTGCTCCGTGGTTTTCCAGTCAATGCATTTATCTGTAATGGAAACCCCGTATCTAAGCTGGGAAATATCTTTCGGGATGCTCTGGCTGCCTGATTCCAGGTTGCTTTCGACCATGACTCCGGATATGGAACGGTTGCCGTCTTTGATCTGATTCATGACATCCTTCAAGACGTCAGTCTGGCGTTCATGGTCCTTGCAGGAGTTGCCGTGGCTGCAGTCGACCATAATTGTCGGGAAAATAGATGCCTTTTCGAGCATTTCCTCGGTTTTTCTGATGTCTTCCGGCATGTAGTTGGGCTTCTTGTTCCCGCCTCGCAACACAATGTGCACATCGGGATTGCCTGTTGTATGGATAATGGAAGTCTTTCCATCCCGGTTGATGCCCAGGAAACAGTGGGGATGCCGGGCTGATTTCATTGCATCTATGGCTATCTGCAGATTGCCGTCCGTGCCGTTCTTGAAGCCGATGGGGAATGACAGACCGCTTGCGATCTCCCGATGGGTCTGGGATTCCGTGGTGCGCGCACCGATTGCGCCCCAACTGATAAGATCCGCGAGATATTCGGGAGTGATAGGGTCAAGGGTCTCTGTCGCTATAGGTAGCTTCATATCGGTTATTCTGCAGAGAAGCCCACGGGCAATGCCCAGGCCCTTGGAGATCAGGTGGCTTCCATCCATATCCGGGTCATTGATGAGGCCTTTCCATCCAATCGTGGTCCGCGGTTTTTCGAAATATACTCGCATGACCGGAAACAACTGGTCCGACAATTCCGCGGAGAGTGCCGCAAGTCTCTCGGCGTAATCCAGCGCGGCTTTCGGGTCGTGAATCGAGCACGGACCGACAACGACCATTAGGCGCGGGTCAAGGCCTTTCAGGATATTCTTTATATGCACCCTGCTTATGCTGACGAACTCGCTGGCATCTTCGGAAAGCGGAAAAACCTGTCTCAGGTCCGCCGGGGCTACTACAGTGGTTATCCCTTTTACATTAAG
>JAGFXO010000046.1 GCA_017861285.1 Geobacteraceae bacterium
TCTTCATCAATTCCGCGCGCTCCGCAAATGGAATCTCCCGCCAGGAGAGCCAGGCATTATGGACTTTATCGATTACCTCCCGCGTCTTCGAGCAGGACCATTCGTCAAAGACCTCCAGGAGTTCGCCCGTTGCCGGATTGATCGATGAAAATGACATTATGTTTCCCCTTTTGGATGATTGCGGATCTGAAAACGTTCATGCGTCAACTGTCCGGGGAGCCCCGGGCCAGCTTGCCGTCCCACCGGGAAAGCCGATATCCTATGCTTCTCCACACGTTAGCTTGGTAAGGGCTTCGCGATATTTTTCCGCGGTCCTGGCGATGATATCTTCCGGGAGCGGGGGCGCGGGAGCTTTCTTGTCCCAGTCGAGCGTTTCCAGGTAGTCCCGCAAGAACTGCTTGTCGAAACTGGGTTGAGGACCTCCCGGTCGATACGATGCCTTCGGCCAGAAGCGGCTGGAGTCGGGGGTCAGGCATTCGTCGATAATGATCAGTTCTCCGTTGTAAACCCCGAACTCAAACTTTGTGTCGGCTATTATTATTCCCCTCGTATCGGCAATATTCCGGGCCTTCTCATATATCCGTAATGTGGCTTTCATAGCCTTATCGGCCAGGTTCAGGCCACAGAGTTCCACCATTTTATCAAAGGAGATATTTTCATCGTGGCTGCCGATCTCGGCCTTGGTCGAAGGGGTGAAGATGGGTTCGGGCAGCCGGTCTGATTCCCGCAATCCGGCGGGCAGGGTGATACCGCATACTGATCCGGTCTGCTGGTACTCCTTCCATCCCGAGCCTGCCAGGTAACCGCGGACAATGCATTCGACAGGCAGCGGTTTTGCCTTCTTCACCAGCATGGAACGCCCCCGGAGGATTTCGGAATATTTGGCGCATTCGGGGGGATAATCGGCAACTTCGGTGGATATGACGTGGTTGGGGATAATGCCTTCCATGAGTCTGAACCAGAATGCCGAAATCTGGGTGAGCACCTGACCCTTGCCCGGAATACCTTCGTTCATGATGACGTCAAAGGCTGAAATGCGATCGGTAGTAACGATAAGGAGTGAATCTCCGAGATCGTAGATGTCACGCACCTTGCCGCGTCCCGCAGACTTCAGGTCTGGGAAATCAGTGGTGAGAACGAGTTTTGTCACGGTATGTCTCCTTGTGAAAAAAAATAAAAATGTGTTGAACCTGAGATGGCGGATTTTTACCGGCAGCCGGTGAAATCAATCAGGGCCTGTCAATTGGACAGGCCCTGATTTGCATACTTTATAGTTTGATACAGCAAAAAAGTCAATTCTTCGTCAGGGGGGATCTCAGCTACTCCGCAAGAAGCAGTGGATTTATCTCGATTTTTGTCTTGTTCCGCAGGTCTTTCAGCCAGTTTACCACGGCTTCTTCCCTTTTTCCCTGCAGCATGCCGAGTTTTATCTGCTCTTTCTGGCCGGGGAAATCTTTCGTGTCGGTATCGGTTCTTTTCTTCAGCTTGACGGCGTACCAGGTCTCTCCCGATTTGAAGGGAACCTTGGGTACGGGCGCAGCCTGGGTCAGGGCAAAGGCCGCTTCCATGATCTCCGGAGATTTGCCGATACCCGGTATTTCGCCGTTGCCGGAGAAGGAAAAAGGCCCGGTGTCCTTGAGATTTTCGGGTGTTTTCCCCTGGGACATCAGGGCAACTGCTTCCATGGCTTTTCTATTCGCCAGTTCCCGGGCTTTTTCGTCGGAGGCGAGTTTTTCAACTCGAGGTCTGACCTGGGCAAGAGCCGGTAATGTGGAAGGTTTTTTCTCGATTATTTTGAACAGATACACGCCTTTATTAGTTTCAACCGGCCCGCCGAGTTCTCCCTGCCTCAAGGCGAAAGATTTCCGGATGAGATCTCCTTCTCCGGCGATGGGTGCCGGCGGCTGCTGCAGGGCAAAAAGGGATGTTTTTTCAACCTTCAGGCCGAATGTGCGGGCGGCTGCGTCAAGGTCGGCCGACTTGAGATTCCTGTTCAGTGCATCGGCTGCCTTCTCGTAGGCCAGTTTCGCGGCTTTGAACCGCAGGGCGTCGGTCCTGACACGTTCCTTTACTTCCTCGAAGGGGAGAATATTGCCCTTGTCCTGATAACGGTCGATATTTTTCTGATAATAGGTCAGCATGTCATCGTTGGTGACGTTGAGGCCGGAGGCAACCATCGCCGGAGTCAGCAATACATAGGATATGCTGACCTGTTCCGGGATTTTGAACTCGTTCCTGTGATTCTGCAGGTACATATTCAAGTCGCTATCCGTCAGTTTTACCAGCGGTTTTACCCCGGCAGGGCTGAAAGAAACAAAGGAAAGCTCTACTCTGTCGCGCTGCTTTTTGAAAATCTGCAGTGCTTCCGCGTCGCTCACGCTTACCCTGTCCATGACTTGCTGGCGGACTTTTTTCAGCAGAAGCTCCTCTTTCAGGCCTTCTTCAAAAACCTGAGGGGTCAGGTGGTTGGCCTGAAGCAGTTGGTGGTATATCTGGGCGTTGAATGCGCCGTCTTTCTGGAATGCGGGTATGGCGGCTATGGCGTTGATGACCTCTTCTTTCGAGACAGTGACACCCGTCCGCTTGGCTTCATTGCGCATAAGCGCGGTATTGACGACGTTTTCAATGGCCAGTTTCTTCAGCCCCAGCTGTTTTTCCATTTCCGGGGTAAGCGGCTGGTTGGATAGCTGCTGGTACATGTTTCGGAGGCGATTGTAGTTCTCCTGGAATTGTTCATAGGATATCTTGGTGCGTCCGACCTTGACGGCATAATCCGATTTTCCCAGGCCTTCCTCCCCCGTGCCCCAGACGAGGAATATCGTTCCGATGAATGAAAGAACGATGATAGCGAATACACCCTTTATGATGATTGACTGCTTGTATTTCCTCATGATGCCGAGCATTGCGGATGATCTCCTTTATGTGAAAATAGGGGAAAGCCCCTCTGATAGCGGTTCGAAATAGTAATATAATTGGGGTACAAAAGCAACCACTTGTGTAGCATATGTTTTTTTCCCGCTTGCCAGAAGAAGTGGATTTTGTTACTATCCGAAAATTCAAATGAAATATACCGCACGCTTCATCGATTTCGGTGAATTAACGCAGACAGGAAATGAAGGAATCCACCATGATAAAAATTTTCGATTATATATTCGGCATGTTTTCCAGTGATCTCGCCATAGACCTCGGCACGGCAAATACCCTCGTTTATCTGAAGGGCAAGGGGATTGTCGTAAGTGAACCGTCCGTCGTGGCGGTTCAGAAGACGTATAGCGGTCAACAGAAGGTGCTGGCCGTAGGTATGGAGGCAAAGAAAATGCTGGGTCGCACTCCGGGTAGCATTACGGCGATCCGCCCCATGAAAGACGGTGTCATCGCAGATTTCGACATTACCGAGGAAATGCTCCGCTACTTCATTCACAAGGTGCATAACCGCAAGACGCTGGTTCGCCCGCGCATCGTAATATGTGTCCCTTCAGGTATAACCCAGGTGGAAAAGAGGGCGGTGCGGGAATCGGCCGAGTCCGCCGGTGCCCGCGAAGTCTATCTCATTGAAGAGCCTATGGCGGCTGCCATCGGTGCAGGGCTCCCCATTACGGAAGCGGGGGGGAACATGATCGTAGACATCGGCGGCGGAACGACCGAAGTGGCGGTAATATCCCTGGCCGGAATCGTTTATACCAAATCCGTGCGGGTTGGCGGCGACAAGATGGATGAAGCGGTCGTGCAGTTCATTAAGCGCAAGTACAATCTCCTTATCGGGGAGCGGACCGCGGAACTGATAAAGATCGAGATAGGCGAAGCGTATCGCGATGAGACGGTTCGCACCATGGAAGTGAAGGGGCGCGATCTTGTTTCCGGAATACCCAAAACGATTGAAATCGATTCCAATGAAATCCGCGAAGCGCTTTCGGAACCCGTCAACGCCATTGTGGAAGCAGTGAGGATTTGCCTTGAGAGGACGCCACCCGAACTGGCGGCCGATATCGTAGACAAGGGAATCGTCCTTGCCGGGGGAGGAGCGCTGCTGCGTAATCTGACCTTGCTGCTGCGCGAGGAGACCGGATTGCCCGTCGTCATTGCTGAAGACCCACTGTCCTGCGTCGTTCTCGGTTCGGGCATGGTTCTCGATGAACTCAATCTTCTGCGGAGAGTGGCGGTTGCGTCGTAATATGCCGTGTTTGACCGTGTAGTCCACCACTCGCCTCTTCTCGCCATGAAAAAAGCTGCCCGAACTGCGTGACCCGCCGTATGGGCATACGTGCGGAAGGCATCGTGCACATTTTCGGTTTTTGCATGCACAAACCCGATAACCATAGTATCGTTCCGGTCTGCAATCAACCGGAACAGACCCCCCAATGTCTGGCCAGACCCGTCGAGCACATTCCCGAAGCCCGTTCCATCCTCAAGGATAATGCATGTGACAGAAAAGCTGTGATCCTTTTGCATGGGTCGATTGAAGTTTCAGTCCCGCCTTGTTGCGCTATCCTTTCCAGGCTGCGCAGGGAAAGCCCCTTGCAAAGATAGAAACATGGTAACCATGAACTCTCTGTTCCAGGAGGAAGACATGCCGGATGAAATTCGTAACCACCTGCAAGCACACCAGGAGGTTACCCGGTTTATAGAGGAGAAACTTGCGCCGGAGATTTGCCGGGCCGTCGAAATGATAGTTGAGGCCCTGGGCAATGGCAAAAAGCTGCTGCTCATGGGGAATGGGGGGTCTGCGGCCGATGCGCAGCATTTCGCCGCCGAGATTGTGGGACGCTTCAGCATGGAAAGGCGCGGCCTTCCGGCCATCGCCCTTTCCACCGATACCTCGATTCTGACCGCAATTGGAAATGATTATGGATTCGACGCAATATTCCGGCGCCAGGTTGAAGCGCTTGCAGCTGAAGGTGATGTCGTGATAGGAATCTCCACCAGCGGAACATCGGGTAATGTTTTCTCCGCGTTGTCGCTGGCCCGGCAGATGGGATGCCGGACCATCGGCCTGCTGGGAAGGGACGGGGGGACCATCAGGGGCATCGTTGACATGGATCTTACCGTCCCCGCCAAGGATACCCCGCGCATCCAGGAAGGTCATATTCTGATGATTCATATCATATGCGATCTCGTTGAAAAGAGACTCTTTTCCTGATAAGGTGCGTTCCGCTTACCGGAAAACACGGATAGCGAAATATTTTCAGTAATGAGGTGTCCCTATGAAATATGAGCCAATGGACCTTGCCGGGGTGAAGACGTACCCCTTGTCCGAGCGGACCAACAAGGTCATTATGAAAAAGCATTTTTGCACCGGAGTGAGCCGCGGAATGACGGTATCCGAACTCCTTGCCGGAATGCCTGACCAGCTTGCCTCCCGCGGCCTTAACAAGGTAATCGACGCAGTCGTCGCGGCCCGTGAAAGCGGGAAACCCGTCGTGATCGGCATGGGGGCACACGTGATCAAATGCGGCCTTCAGCCCGTCTTGAAGAGCCTCATGGATGCGGGAGCCGTAACCGCATTTGCCGTGAACGGGGCCGTCTCAGTCCATGATTACGAAATTTCCCTGATCGGGGAAACCAGCGAAGACGTGGGTGCCGTGCTGCATTACGGAAGGTTCGGCATGGCTGAGGAGACAGGGCGGGACATTAACCGGGCGCTCAGGAAAGGTATTGCGGAGGGACTGGGGTATGGGGAGTCGGTCGGGCGCTTCATACTCGACAACGGTAACCCTTACAAGGATGCCAGCCTCATGGCCGCCTGCGTGGAGCGCGGTATCCCGATTACCGTTCACGTCGCACTCGGCACCGATATCATTCATCAGCATCCCGATGCGGATGGGGCCGTAATCGGCCAGGCTTCGTATACCGATTTCAGAATTTTTGCCTCGGTGGTTTCCCGGCTTGGTGACGGTGGAGTATATCTGAATATCGGCAGTGCGGTACTGCTTCCCGAGGTTTTCCTCAAAGCCCTGTCCATCGTGCAGAACCTTGGTTACCATGTGGATGATTTCACCACGGCCAATTTCGATATGCAGCAGCATTACAGGCCGTTGCAGAATGTTGTAAAACGTCCGACTTCCGGCAAGGGCCGCGGATATACCATAACCGGGCACCATGAAATAATGCTGCCGCTGCTTGCGGCTGGAATACTCGACAGAATGGGACAACAATGATTTAGCGATACGATTTGCCGGTCACAGATATGTTGTTGACCGCCAGAACGTATCGGGGAGTCGAAATGGAACGGAAGGATGCAGAATCCGTCTTTAACAAGGCGCGGAAAATAAAGGCACTGGTCATAGGGGACCTGATGCTGGATGAGTACCTCTGGGGGAAAGCGGAGCGCATATCACCCGAAGCCCCTGTTCAGGTGGTGGATGTGAGCCGTGAGGACCTGAGGCTCGGGGGCGCCGGGAACGTGGCGAATAATCTCGTGGCCCTGGGATGCGAGGTTTCGGTGTGCAGCGTGATCGGCGGCGACGAGCATGGCGGTATCCTGCGCAGGGCATTTACCGGCAAGGGAATCGACGTGGGCGGGGTCTTTGAAGATCCGATGCGCACAACCAGCAAGAAGACCCGGGTGCTCGCAGCCAATCAGCAGATTGTGCGCATAGACAGGGAATCAAAGGAAGCGGTGAACAGCTGGTTCGAGGACAGGATCATATCGTTTCTGCGGGAGCACGGCGGTGAATGGAACGTCATTCTGGTTTCGGACTATATGAAGGGAGTGTTGACTCCGCGGGTTCTTTCCGCTGTATTCGAAACCGGAAAGCTGGCTGATATTCCCGTGGTTGTCGATCCCAAGGGAACCGATTATTCAAAATACCGGGGAGCGACGATTATTACCCCGAATCGCAAGGAAGCGGAAATCGCATCGAGGATTTCCATCGTCGACGAAGAAAGCCTGGGCAACGCCTCCTCCTCACTGCTGGCGGAGGGGCACTACGAAGCGCTCCTTGTTACCAGGAGTTCGGAAGGGATGTCGCTCTATATGCGTGACGGGTCCGTTACCCATATCCCGACGCTGGCTCGCGAAGTCTATGATGTTACGGGTGCGGGCGACACCGTCATGGCTACCTTGGCCCTCGGACTCGCGTGCGGACTCGGTTTCGTCGAGTCGGCCCGCCTGGCAAATGTGGCCGCGGGCATTGCGGTCGGCAAACTGGGCACGTCGACGGTTTCACCGGCCGAGATCATAGGCTCCATAGGCCATGATCACCTGGACAGCGATGTCAAGATCAAGAACCTCGATGTGCTGACATCGATCGTCGAGGGAGAGAAAAAGCGCGGGAAAAAGGTGGTTTTTACCAATGGCTGCTTTGATTTGCTCCACGTGGGTCATGTGCGCTATCTGCAGAAAGCCAGGAAATACGGTGATCTGCTTGTTCTCGGGCTCAACAGCGACGATTCCGTGCGGAGGCTCAAGGGCGAGAAGCGTCCCCTCATAGGTCAGAAGGAAAGGGCACATATTCTGGCGGCACTCGATTGTATCGACTACGTCATCATATTTGACGAAGATACACCGATCAGGCTGCTGGAGGCACTCAAGCCCTCAGTTCTGGTAAAGGGGGGCGACTATACACCCGAAACGGTTGTCGGCAAAGACCTTGTCGAGTCGTATGGGGGAAAAGTAGAGTTGGTCGAGTTTGTCGACGGCAGATCGACGACAAATATAATCGAGAAAATCCTGCAGAGTTACAGTTGATGCCTTTGCCTAAAAAGGTATCTGCCGTGTCCCTGGCTGGCCCGCCAATGTGGAAATGGCGGATTCGAGGTGCTGCGTGGTGAAACGAAACAGGGCCGTATTTCTTGACCGTGACGGCACCATAAACGTGGAAAAAGGGTATGTCCACAAAAGAGAAGACTTTGAATTCATTCAGGGTGCCCCCGAGGCTATCGCTCTGCTCAGGGATGCAGGTTTCCTCATAGTTGTGGTCACCAATCAGTCGGGCGTGGCGAGGGGGTATTATCCGCTGGAAATGGTCCATCGTCTGCACAGTTACATGGATGAGCAGTTGGCGAAGTCGGGGGTTAGCGTGGATGCTTACTACATTTGCCCCCATCACCCCGAGGGGGTGGACGGAGATTTGGCGAAGGTATGCGAGTGCCGGAAGCCTTTGCCGGGCATGCTCATGGATGCCGCGAAGAGTCTCTCCATTAACCTGTCCCGCTCCTATATGATCGGCGACAAACTGAGTGATGTGGTAGCGGGCTTGCGGGCCGGTTGCCGTTCCGTCCTGGTCGGGACGGGATGTGATGCGGATGAATTGTCCAGTATCTCATGGGACGTGCCTCGTTATGGGACGCTGCTCGATGCGGCAAGGGCAATTGTCGATGAGATCGCCAGGTGCGGGGAGCCGGATTGCTGATGCAAACCGGGCCTTGAAACCCTACCTGCGAACTGTACGGCAGAGTGGTTGAAGGCAATGCAATTCCATCATTATTGTTTGACTACATCGCTTTTCCTGTGCTAATAACATGCCTGTCGAAAAAGCGGTGAATTATTGAATTTGTTGAGGAAAACTTATGATTGAACGTGAAAAGGGTATAAAGAAGGGGATTGTCCTGGCGGGTGGTTCCGGCAGCAGGCTCTATCCGCTCAATCTCGTGGCCAGCAAACAATTGCAGCCGGTTTATGACAAGCCGATGATCTATTATCCGCTCGCTACGCTTATGATGGCCGGTTTGAGGGACATCCTGATTATTTCGACACCCCATGACACTCCGCGGTTCCAGGCCCTTCTGGGAGACGGATCGAGGTGGGGCATAAAGCTCAGCTACCAGGTGCAGCCGGAACCAGCTGGGATTGCCCAGGCTTTTCTGATAGGGGAGGAATTCATCGGAGGCAATCCGGTCTGCCTTATCCTGGGCGACAATATCTTTTTCGGCAAGATGGGCCTTGACTCAATCGTCGCGAACTTTGAAAAAGGCGCGCGTATTTTTGGCTACTACGTGAACGATCCCGAAAGATATGGTGTAGTGGAATTCGACGAGCATGGAACTGTTGTGGGGATAGAGGAAAAACCGGCCATTCCGAAAACCAATTATGCGGTCCCCGGATTATATCTGTACGATAGCGGTGTCGTGGAGATAACCAGGGATCTGAAGCCGTCGGCGCGGGGTGAACTGGAGATCACGGATGTGAACCTCGAATATCTTCGCCGCGGTGAACTCCGTGTTGAAAAGCTGGGGCGCGGCATTGCCTGGCTGGATACCGGCACGCACCAGAGCCTCCTGGAGGCCAGCCATTTCATCGGCACGCTCGAGGCCCGGCAGGGGCTGAAAATCGCCTGTCTCGAAGAAATTGCCCTGCGCATGGGCTACATCGATTGCAGCATTATGGAAAAGGTGATTTCCGGGACGCCCAGGTCGGGGTACCGAGATTACCTGGTACGCGTTCTCAATGAAATAGTCAGGGAGGGGCATGATGCACGATAATACGGTTTTTACCCGGGGAAAGATTCATGATGTAATCATACGTCCCTTGAACAAGCATCTCGATGAACGAGGCTGGCTGTGCGAACTTTTCCGGGGCGACGAACTCGATGGAGACATCATGCCGGCAATGGCCTATATGTCGATGACGCAGCCCGGTATTGCCAGGGGGCCGCATGAACATGTCGAACAAACCGATTATTTCTGCTTTATCGGGCCTTCAAATTTCAAGGTCTTCCTCTGGGACCAGAGGGAGGGTTCACCTACCCGTTGGACAAAGCAGGTGTTTTTTGCCGGCATCGATGCACCCAGGATGGTTGTCGTTCCCCCCGGAGTAGTCCATGCCTATAAAAATGTCGGTACCGAAAACGGGATTGTTTTCAATGCCCCGAACAGGCTCTACGCCGGAGAAGGTAAAAAGCAGCCGGTGGACGAGATCAGGCATGAAGACCTTGAAGAGCCATGCTTTAACCTTGACTGACAGTTGAACATGATGGTGAAGCTTTGATCGGAGAGGGGAGGGGCGACCTCCCCTTGTCTGTTTATGGATCGAATGTTTCCCGGAACATCTGGAGCGCCGAGTGCTGGACTTTTTAGCAAAACACAGGATAAGGATACTTGCGGGAGCAGCTCTCCTTGGAGCAATTGTTTTCTATTCCCTGAATCTGAAACAGAAGGAAGAGGCCAACGCTTTTGAAAGGGCCGTAATTACCATTACTTCTCCAATAGTGGGGGCATTTGCCCTGGTGGATGATTTTTTTACCTCGACCTGGGAAAACTATATATATCTTGTTAATGTTGAGAAAGAGAACAGGAAACTGCGGGAAAGCATCAAGATACTCAACAAAAGGGTGATTGAAAATCACGAGGCCGCGCTGGACAATCAAAGGCTGAAGAAACTCATGGATATGAGGGAGAAACTCCAGGAGCCTTGCATTGCAGCTTCGGTGATCAATGAGGACAGTTCGCCGTGGTTCAGGACAATTACCATAGATCGAGGTTCCGCGGACGGCATCAGCGAAGGCATGCCTGTTATTGCAACCGGCGGGGTGGTGGGCCGCGTTGCAAAGGTGGCGGGCGGCAGTTCACGGGTGTTGTTGCTGACTGACCACGCAAGCGGAATCGCGGCGGTCATACAAAGATCCAGGGCCAGGGGAGTTGTAAAGGGAAAGGGAGGGAATGGCTGCGCTCTTGAGTTTTCCCAGCGAGGCGAAGATGTTCAGACGGGTGATGTTGTTCTCACTTCAGGCATAGGCGGCGTATTCCCCAAGGGACTGCCAATCGGCGAGGTGAGTATGGTAAAAAAAGGAGAATACGGAATTTTTCAGACTGTCGATATCCGGCCTTTTGTCTATATACCGAGACTGGAAGAGGTGTTGGTTGTACTGCGTAAAACCGACTGATGAATGGGCTGGTTTGTCGCACTGCCTTTTTCCAGAATTGTTACGGGTTAATTCATGACCGTTCGCATCAAAATTATCTTGCTCATCACTTTGTCATTTGTTCTGCAGATGGCATTTTTCCCTGCCCATTTCGCCGACCCGTTCAAGCCTAATCTTCTGATCATGTTCATAGTGTATATGGGCTTCCGTGAAAGTGTCTTGTGGGGAGCAACCGGCTCATTTCTGCTGGGCCTCCTTCAGGATTCCCTGAGCGGCATGTATTTCGGTTTGAACAGTTTTTCATTCCTGTTGATTTTTATCGTCCTGAAGGCGGTTTCGCACCGTTTGTACACCGACAGTCGGGTACTGATGGTCCTCGGAGCTTTCCTCGCGTCGATATGTAACGGATTCCTGAATCTATTGATGCTTGCCGTTTTCTCGCTTGCCCCGGGTATGTATTCGACCGTTCTTTCCGTTATAATCCCCCAGAGTATGGTGAATGCCCTCATTGCCTACCTGGTATTCAGTATCGTACCCCTTGGAAAAAGAGAAGAAATACCATGAAAGACCAGCCCATTGTCACGGAAAATTCAGGTCCGAACAAAAATCTGTATCGGCTTTCCATTTTCGCTGCCGCCATTTTCTTCCTCCTTCTTTTGCGGCTCTGGTATCTGCAGATACTCGAAATGGAAAACTATCAGAATTTGTCTGAAAGCAATCGCTTGCGTCTTGTCCCCGTGGCAGCATCGAGAGGAACCATCTTCGACAGAAACGGCAAAGTGATGGTGAGCAATCGCCCCTCTTTCAGCGTTGCGGTAATCCCTCAGGAAGTTCAGAACAAGGAAGTCCTGCTTGCACGATTGTCTCAACTGCTGGGCGTTGACCGTTTAGAACTGCTGCAAAAATGGGAAAAGGGAAAGGGGCGCGCCAGATACTATCCCATTATTCTCGCCTCGGGAATCACACGTGACCAGTTGGAGATTCTCGAGGAGAACCGGATGAACCTCCCGGGTATAGATATCCAGATGCATCCGGTCCGGGACTATCCAAACGGTATAATTGCGTCGCACCTGTTAGGTTATCTGGGCGAGTTGTCTGAACAGGAGATGGCAAGCGAGTTGTTCAGTGCGTACAACCCTGGTGACTATGTCGGCAAAAGCGGTATCGAACGAAACTGGGAGAAAGAATTACACGGGGTCAACGGCGGCCGTCAGCTTGAGGTCGATGCCATGGGGCGGGTCCTGAAAACCGTCAGCGAGGTAAGCCCGACGATCGGTAACAGCATGGTTCTGACCATTGATCTGGACATGCAGAAAAAAGCGGAAGAAGCCTTTGGCGAACAGGCCGGCGCAGCCGTAGCCATGGACCTGAATAGTGGCGAGGTGCTGGTTTTTGTCAGCAAACCTGATTTTGATCCGGCTCTTTTTGCGGAAGGGTTGTCTTCGAAACAATGGAATGAGTATCTTGCCGATACTCGTCACCCCCTGGAAAACAAAGCTTTGAAAGGCCAATATCCTCCCGGCTCGACCTTCAAGATTATTACTGCGATGGCCGGGCTCGAAGAGGGGTTGGTCGATGAAAATACGTCCGTGAACTGCAACGGCTCATACGTCATGGGCAACCGCACGTTCAAATGCTGGAACAGGAAAGGACACGGCACGGTCAATCTCAGAAAGGCATTGCGGGAGTCGTGTGATGTGTATTTCTACAAGCTTGGCGAGCGGCTCGGAGTGGACAAGATAGCCTGGTATGCCAGGAAGTTCGCCCTTGGGGCTCCAATGGGTATCGGGCTGGAGAACGAGAAAGGGGGGCTCATCCCTACAGCTGCGTGGAAGGAAAAAAGGTTCGGGAAAAAGTGGCTGCGGGGAGAAACCATCCCGATTTCAATTGGTCAGGGTTATCTGCTCATGACTCCAATACAACTTGCCTCCATGATTGCAGCTGTGGCAAATGAAGGGACGATCTACAGGCCGCGTCTTGTCAGGCGAATTATCAATCCGGAGGGGCAGGTGATCAGGGAGTTCCATCCCGAGGTGCTCGCCCGCCTTGCCGGGATCAAGCCGGGCAATTATCGTCTGATCAAGGAAGGATTGTTCGCCGTTGTCAATGAACGGGGTGGAACCGGTGGAATGGCCAGGTTGTACGAGGTAAAAGTGGCGGGGAAAACCGGCACCTCCCAGGTGGTCAAGCTCCGCGACAAGGGGGGGGCTATTCCGTATCAATACCGGGATCATGCCCTTTTTGTTGCTTTTGCGCCCTATGAAAAGCCCGAAGTGGCTGTTGCTGTAGTTGTCGAGCACGGGGAACACGGCGGTTCCGCTGCCGCACCGATCGCAGGCCGGATCCTGCGGCAATATTTCGAGGGAAAGGGAATAATCAAAAAGCCGACCCCAGTAACTGGCAACGCACCGGAAGAGAATAGTTCGGAAACTCCCGTCTCCGATGCCGTTCCCGAGGAAGCGGAGCAGACAGTAAATGAGGATTGATGAATGATTGACAGAAGGCTATTTACGCATTTCGATTGGGGGTTGCTAGGGCTGGTGATTCTGATTGCCGGCCTGGGTGTGGTCAATATAGCCAGTGCAACGGCATCCTATCGTCTCGTGGGTACCCCCTATTACATAAAACAGCTCTATTGGATCCTGGGGGGAGTATTGCTGATCGTTACGGTCTGCAGCATCGATTATCATGTGCTGGAGGATTTTTCCTATTGGCTCTATGGTATCCTGATGGTCTTGCTGCTGGTCGTCCTGGTCGCAGGAAGAAGCTCCATGGGCGCCACCCGATGGCTCAATCTCGGTTTCTTCAGTTTTCAGCCTTCCGAACTGATGAAAATAGTCATTATTGCGGTTTATGCCCATTATTTTACCAAGAGCCCGAACCTGAACGGCCTCGGATTTAAAGATCTCCTGTACCCCTTCCTGTTGCTTGCGGGACCGCTGCTGCTGATCATGAAACAGCCGGATCTCGGTACTGCCTCGCTGGTATTTCTTATCGCTTTGTCCATGCTGATGTTTGTCGGGGTCAGGTTCGCAACCTTTGTGTCCGTGGTTCTGGCCGCCATACCGCTTCTCTTCGCCGGATGGCATTTCCACCTGAGAGAATATCAGAAAGAGCGTATTCTGAACTTTCTGAACCCTGAGCGCGACCCTCTGGGAACCGGTTATCACATCATCCAGAGCAAGATAGCGGTTGGTTCCGGGGGTGTCTTCGGCAAAGGATTCATGGGGGGGACGCAGTCCCAGCTTCATTTCCTTCCCGAGCAGCATACCGATTTCGCATTCTCTGTTTTCTCGGAGGAATGGGGATTTACTGGTTGCCTCGTCATGCTGCTGCTTTATCTCTGCCTGGTTCTCTGGGGGCTTTCGGTTGCCAAAAAGTGCAACGACAGGTTCGGAAAGCTGCTTGCTGTGGGGGTCGCCGCCATGCTTTTCTGGCACATCGTGATCAATATCGGCATGGTCATCGGCATCTTTCCTGTGGTAGGCGTTCCTCTGCCCCTTTTTTCCTACGGTGGCACCTCAATGATTACCACGATGGTCGGCGTGGCCATACTGCTCAATATTCAGATGCGCAGATTCATGTTCTAA
>JAGFXO010000124.1 GCA_017861285.1 Geobacteraceae bacterium
CGACGAAGCAATCCCATGATTGATATCAATGGAAACTGAAAAGAATCATAACCTCATTGTGATCCTCGGGCCCACGGCGTCGGGCAAGACGAGGCTTGCGGCGAGGCTTGCCGCCCGGATCGGCGCGGAGCTGATCTCCGCCGACTCCCGCCAGGTCTACCGCGGCATGGACATCGGGACGGGAAAAGACCTGGCGGAGTACATCGTCGACGGTGTTACCGTTCCCTGTCACCTCATCGATGTGGCCGAACCCGGCCACCTGTTCAGCGTCTTCGAGTTCCAGCAGCGTTTCTACGAGTGCTTCCGCGAGATCGGGGCGCGCGGCAGGGTGCCCGTCGCCGTGGGCGGCACGGGCCTCTACATCGAATCGGTGCTCCGGGAATACCGGATGCTCCCCGTGCCGGAAAACGCGGCCCTGAGAGAGGAACTGGAAGCGCTGAGCATGGAGGAACTGGCAGCGAGGCTCCTCAATATGAACCCCGCCCTGCACAACACGACGGACCTGACCGGGAGAGAGCGCCTGGTCCGCGCCATCGAGATCGCCGAGCACACGTCAAGGCACGGGTTGAGGGACACGATCGAACGGCCGGACATTGTACCCATGGTGATCGGGGTCCGCTGGGACCGCGCGGTGCTTCGCGAGCGGATCACGAAGCGCCTGAAGGAGCGGCTCGATCAAGGCATGATCGAGGAGGTGCGGAGGCTTCGAGATTCGGGGGTTTCCTGGGAACGCCTGGACGAGATGGGACTGGAGTACCGCTACGTGAGCCGCTACCTTCGCGGTGAGATGAGCCGTGATGAAATGTTCAAGACCCTGAACATCCGCATCCACCAGTTCGCGAAGCGCCAGGACACCTGGTTCCGCGGCATGGAGCGCCGGGGGATCACTATCCGGTGGATCGAAGGGGCAGACGAAGCCGCATTGCGCGACATTGTAGAAAACTCCAAAATCCTCCCTGACCCTCCTTTATGACCGGGACCGCCTCGGAAAAAACACTCCCTAATTTTTCCTGCCGGTTATCTGCCAACCGTACCCTCAGAACACCACCGATTTTGTCTGATTTCTTTACATGCAACGAATTGCCGGAATGATGAAGATATTGTTGATGTTTTTGCATCCAATTAACGGATGTCCCGTGGACAGGTGTCGGGTTACTTTACGGATTCGGCAGGCTCTTCACAGAGCATAACATTTAATATTCAATGATATAAGTAACATATAAGCATGGCACCCTCATTGCTAACTATTGAAATCAAATGTATTCAATGTAACCTTCCAGTATATCCCAAAAAGAACCGGCAATTGGAAAAAGGAGGAAGAGACGATGAAGAGAACGCTTATTCTGATGACTGCGCTTAACCTGGTTGCGATGATCGTGGGAGTGGGGACGGCTTTTGCCTTTGATTTGAATATGATCGTTCCGATGCCCGAACCGACGTCGATGATTCTGGTGGCAGCGGGACTGCTGGGCGTCGCAGGCATTTCGATCAGAAGAAAGAAATAACTGAAGAGAGATAAAGGAGGGGAAGAATAGTCATGAAGAGATTGATCATGGTGAGTCTGGTTTTGTTGCTCTCGTCCGGGTCGGCCTTTGCAACGACCTATGATTTCAATGCGGTAACTTCCAATACCTATAACGAAACACAGTTCAATGCCCTGTTTTCGGGT
Organism: Geobacteraceae bacterium; assembly: GCA_017861285.1. GTDB lineage: Bacteria > Desulfobacterota > Desulfuromonadia > Geobacterales > Geobacteraceae > CAIWTU01. The sequence goes on from JAGFXO010000124.1 coordinate 1,670, forward strand.
GTAGCGTTTGATAACTCCGGTGGAGACTCCTTTAATGTGAGCACAGTGACGTTGCAGCCTGATTTTTCTGGAAATGCCGTCTTGAACAGTCCATATACCGACGCGGGGAACCGTACAATAGCAACATTCGTGACATTGACGAATTTTGTCAGTGTGACAATGGGGGATTATGATGCGGATGACGATAATCTATATCTCAATGCCTATGATAATCTCAACAATCTCATCACAAGTGATTTTTTCTTTAATCCCGCCGCGTCATCCGCTGGTAAAACCTTATCCGTTTTGTCGTCCTCTTGGAACATCGCACGTGTCGAATTTTATGGGGTCGGTGCAAACAACAACAGCGTATACTGGGATAATTTCACCTTCAACAAGGAGTCGGCGCAGGTTCCGGAACCCGCTTCTATTCTCTTGATAATTCTCGGCCTGGCGGGTCTTGCAGGGTTCAGAAGATGCCGTAAATGAGGTCTTAATCACACATGAAGAAGAAGGCAGGGCCAAGCGCCCTGCCTTTTCTTTTTCCCGTTTTGTTTTTCCCTAAGCCCGAATCCCGAATCCCGAAGCCGGAATCCTCTTCCTTTCCCTGAACACTGTCCCCTGGCTCGAGGGAGGCTGACGAAACCGTATTGCGAGAAATTGTGAAATGAATTCGTCCTGGATCTCACTCTCCCCTCGCGGGAGAGCCATTCGATAAGCCCTTCGGCCAACGCAGGGCCGTGAGATTGTCGAATCGACTCAAGAAGGCACGCTGACTTTGCAGAAAGACGACCCTTTCTGTAGCAGGACTATATTATCTCTTGACAAAGAGCCATTTAATGGGTGCTTCGACCGCCGACAGCGGTCTGGCAATGACATTTTGATACATTTTTTCTTGCTATCTTGTTAAAATTACACCTCATCCGTTGCATTCGGAACAAGTTATACACAGATTGTCAGTTCTTTTTACAAATCCCCAGTTTTGCATAAAATCGAATGATATTGAATAGATAAGAGTAATGCGCAAAGTGTTTTCGACTTTAGGTGTCGGTCTGTTTTACGATCGCAAGTCTCCGAAAAAGAACGATAATGTGAATACGCGTATAATATCAACATGTTCGGAAAACGGTATGCAAGTTGCTGATACGGGGAGCGAGGAATTCCACCCAAGTCGCCGAAACATAGTAGTTTTGTATCAGGATGGCAGTGGCAAGGGTGGTGGCTGGAGAGGGCAATAATGAAGAGCATACTTGATCCTTTCACGTTCAATCAATAGGGGGAGCGCTTTTATGAAAAGAAGGTTTTGGATGATTGCTGCTGCTGCAATTCTTTTGCTGTTCCCTGTTAAAGTCAACGCCGAGAACCTCATCGGATCCTATGAAGTCAGCTACATATACAATGCTACCATAGACGCATCGAATAAACCCATAGGTTCGACAAGCTACAACGGCGTCTCAACAGCACCGCTCAAGGTGGAGTTGACGCCGGGATCCTATTACACCAAGGTCGTATCCGGACGAATCACGGGCAACGATTTTTTCAATCATTATGTCAATGATCCAAGATATTTGCAGGCGTATTTTGATTATGTTTCCTTAAGGAATCCAGGGTCTGTTTTTCCGGCTACGGGTTATAACGGCGGCTGTACCGATCCCTTTAACGGTGATCCTGCAAGCTCCAACTCCTGGTGGAGTGGAGCCTACGCTTGGGTCGGCATTTCTGAAACGGTGGGAAATCCTGCAGGAACTTCATTTGATATTCTACAGGGGCAGTCGCTCTGGTTATACTGGCCTGACCCGTGGATCTTCGACAACCTGGGTGGAACTACGATGGAAATATGGCAGACCGCGGGCGGTCCTGCCCATGTCCCCGAACCCGCCACCATGCTTCTGCTCGGCTTCGGTATTCTCGGCCTGGCAGGGATGAGGAGATCCGGAGCATAGGAGCGTGAGTCGTTCATATCGGGCAAGAGGTATTCCACTAATGTATTTTGATCATTGAGGGGTGCCCCAGTGAAAATTAAAGCTATTATTTCTGTTTTTTTTGCCCTGTTGTGTGTTTCTACGAATTCCGATGCCACGTCTGTGCTTGTATCCTCTCCTCATTACTACGGTTACGGTGTCGGTGATTCCTCTTATGGCAATTTCACTGCCGCCCTGAACACAGCAACCGGCAATAATGTTTTTTTTGCGAATGACTTCAGTGATCTTAGTCAGTTGATGGGTTATGACGCACTGCTCCTGCAGCTACGCTATGAAAGCAATTCGCTAAGCTCAACAGAAATAAGCAACCTAAATACTTTCATTTCAGCCGGCAAAAAAGTATTAATGATTGGCGAAAATGAAAATTGGAACACCTGGAACCAAAGTATTTTAAGTGTGACCGGAGGAACAAATCTTTCAAATGGGCTTGCTTACATACCCACAACTAAAGTTTTAAATAATGAATTAACAAGCGGCGCGGATAATCTTATGCTTGTTTATCCTGGGCAGATCAGTGGAGGTGCTTCTCTTTACGACTACAATTTTGCAGCTTTATCGGGTGCAAGTCAGAATGCCTTGATTGTTTTTGATGCTAATGTTTTTGAAGATGGCTACTGGACGTATTACAACAGTGGTCAATTCGCAACGAATGTAGCGTATTGGCTTGCCGGTTCGCATCCAGTCCCCGAGCCCTCTACAATGCTCCTCCTCGGCTTCAGCATTCTCGGCCTGGCGGGTGCGCGGCGGTTCAGGAAATAGATTCAGCTTCATAGCTCAGCGATAAACAAAGAAGGCAGGGCCAAACGCCTGCCTTTTCTTTTTCCCGTTTTGTTTTTCCCGAAGCCCGAATCCCGAATCCCGAAGCCGGAATCCTCTTCCTTTCCCTGAACACTGTCCCCTGGATCGAGGCGGACGACGAACCAAAATCCCCTCCTGCCATTTCTCGAAATATATTATCTTATACTTTTATCGTAGATTACCAACATTCCCATTCATTCGACTCAAGTTATCCACAGATTGTCAGTTATTTTTACAAATCCTCATGTTCGCATAATCTTCAATAAAAGTAATATGATAAGATCTACACTTGAAGTCAGCGCGACTCATGATGTCGGTCTATTTTACATAAATGAATGAAGTCAAGAGACGTGAAAACGATATAAACGTACGATATCGGCTACTTATATAAACGGTACGCTGCTTGCTCATGCAATACTCCAAATACACATTGAATGTGACTTACAGCTTAAAGGATAAGAAAGGAGGAGTGCGCGGTGAAAAAGTTAATGGCACTTATTGTCGCGGTTATGGTGAGTCTTGCATTTTGTGGTGTCGTAATGGCAGCCCCATATGGTGACATCGTGTTCGTGGCCGATGAATCGGGTTCGATGTCCGGCGAGCATGCATGGATGGGTTCAATGGTAACGTCGCTGGAAAGTGAACTTGTTGCTCAGAGCCTGAGTCCGAACAATTATGGTCTTGTAGGATACGGGACAAGCTATCATGACGGCGGAACAAGCCAGGTTCCTCATAAGCATCTCGTGGGTGGCGCCAGTTTTGGAACTGCAGCGCAGTTATCTACCGCCACGTCAGGCCTAATCGCTAACGGCGGTACTGAGGACGGCTGGAGAGCGATTAATTATGCCATTACGGAATACGCATACAGGGCTGCCGCGGCGAAGAACCTGATTCTTATAACCGATGAGGACAGAGACAACACAGATGCTACCCTGACCTATAGCGGAATACTGGCTTCACTGACAGGGGGGAACTTCCTTCTGAACGTTGTTGTCGATGCCGCGTTCCGGACTGCTGCCGGTGCGGTGGCTCTCGGCATTGACGCGGATGGCAACGCCTATGTCGCCGACGGTTTTGGTGGCTATATCAAGAGCGCAGGGGGATTTGTTGTCAGCGGTTTTGGTACGACAATTAATGATTACATCAATCTTGCCCTCGCCACTGGCGGTGCAGCCTGGGATCTCAACCAACTCCGCTCAGGAGGCTTAACGGCAACGTCTTTCACGGAAGCCTTCGTTGACATCAAGGTTCAGGAAATCATCATTCAACCCACGCCCGAGCCTATGACGCTTCTTCTCCTCGGTCTCGGTGTTCTCGGCCTGGCAGGGCTCAGAAAAAGAGATTAAGGCATAAGACAGACTGAGAACAAGAAAGGCAGGGCCGAACGCCCTGCCTTTCTTGTTCTCCTGTTCTTATCCCCAATCCCGAATCTCAAGCGAAGATTGCCGCGCATCGCTCGCAATGACTCATTCTTATACTGGTTGCTTTCTTTTTCACCGGTCA
>JAGFXO010000125.1 GCA_017861285.1 Geobacteraceae bacterium
TGAAGACAGCGGCGCGGCAAGCACATGGGCGACCATGGCGCACAGATGCGGCTGCCATTCGGCCGGGTAGCCGTATCTTTCCAGCCCCTTCTCCACCAGGTCCCTGACCTTGTCCCGGCCGGCATCGGCAAAGTCGATCTGCTCGAATACCCAGTGGAGGAAAATCCCCGCCTGCACCCCCCGGGGGAAGGTGAAGATGCTCATGCCCTGCGGCTCTTCGCTGCCGACTGCGAACGCGGGGGGCACCCCTTCTCCAGAGGTTTCGTCCCGGTCCGGGAGTTCGACAGCCACGGGATCGTGCTTCGCGAACGACGTGAAGCTTGCGACGCGCCAGTCCCTGTCGATAGCAGCGGCAAAGGTCCTGCCGGCGAGAGGCTTTCCTTCATCCCGTGACGGGACGTATGATACACCATTGTCAGCAGGAGGCATCGGCACAACCGAAATGGAGCCCTTTCCCTTCCCGGCAAATTTCCGCAACTGTTCTTCCATTTCTGTCGCAGTGAATTTCCTGACCTCTTCAACCAGGCGGGAGACCAGGTCGTCGACCGTCCTTATCTCCCCGGGCGCATGGAAAAGATACGAAAGGGGCGAGGTCTCGGGCCTGCTTTTCGCCGATCTCGAGCTGACCTTGCCTGCAACCAGGTAGCACCTGTATTTCGCCCGGGTCAGCGCAACGTAGAGGAGACGAAGGCTTTCCGCAAGGATCTCTTTTTCTGCCAGTACCCGGTGATTGTCAATATCGTCCGAGCCGAAGTCCCTTACCATGTCAAACCCCTCGTGAAAGGTGACCACGTCGTTGTCCGTCCTTATCCCTCCCCACATGAAGGGGCAGAAGACGATGGGGTACTCGAGCCCCTTGCTTACATGGACCGTGACGATCTTCACCGCCTTTTCGTCGGTCTCCAGGCGGATCTGGTATTCTTCGGATTTTTCGCCGACCGCGACCTTCTCTCCGAACCAGGCAAGCAGGCTCTCCAGACTGAGCCTTCCCTCGTGTGCCGCCTGGTGAATAACCTCGAAACAGTGCAGGACGTTGGTCAGCCTCCTCTCGCCGTCAGGCCTCCTGAGCAGCCTCCCCCTCACCCCTTCTACGGCCAGGAGAGTCTGCGACATTACCATGAAACCGCGCTCCAGCCATGACCGGTGGTAGTCCCGGAATCTCTCCAGGCGTTCCTCCCAAGCCTTTTCGTCATCCGCAAGCGCGGCTATTTCGTTCCCGGACATCCCCATGACACTGGTAGCCAGGGCCGCCCTCACCTTCGACTCTCGCCCGGGGTCTGCAAGGGCACCCAGAAGAGTGCATATTTCCCGGGCCTCGGCGGTAGCAAAAATAGTTTCATCGCTGCGCATGACGCTTGGTATGCCCAGTTCCCGTAGCGCATCCTGGATAAGGCCGGCCTGACGGTGGCTCCTGACGATGACGGCTATGTCGCCGGGCACGACCGGACGGTCCTTGATGCGCGCCTTGCCCTCTGCGCCATCCATAAGGAGCCTTGCTATCTCAGCCGCGACGGACTCCTGCACTGCCTCGCCGGCCCTGGTAATGTTGAGCGGTTCCCCCTCTTCGTCCATCGGCAGGCTCCAGACCTGCAGAGGAGCGCCATCCCCTCCTTCAAGAGTGAAAGCGCATTCGGCATCTGCCTTGCCGCTCGTGATCGGGTGATAGGCGATCGTATCGTAGACAAAGGGCCTCCCCATGTTGTCGAAAACGGTATTGAACGCTTCGAGGAGAAGGGGCGTCGACCGCCAGTTACTTGTCAGGGTGAAGCGCCTGTCGCTTTCCACGCGGTTGGAGGCTTCCATGTATGCGAAGATGTCAGCCCCCCGGAAGCTGTAGATGGCCTGCTTCGGGTCCCCGATAAGAAAGAGAGGGGTTTCCGGGTGGGCGTATATTTTATGGAAGATGTCGTACTGTACCGGGTCGGTGTCCTGGAATTCGTCTATCAGCGCAGCCCGGTACTTGCCCCTCAGGCATTCGGCCAGACCATCGCCGGTCTCACCGTTCAGGGCAAGGTACAGATCGTTCAGAAGATCGCTGAAAAAACGGATGTTGGCTTCCCTCTTGCGCAAGGGGAGGCGCTCCCTGCAGAACTCCACCAGCTCCCACTTCAGGAGGAGGAACCGTTCCCCAACCTTCATGTGCAGCGTTTCGCAACTGTCGAAGAAGGGATGCGAGGGTGCTACACCCTTGCCCTTTTTCCCCTTGATGATGCCCGAGGTACTGAACTTGTCGAAGCCGGGGAAAAGGTCGTACGGATTGTCTGTTTCCATGAACGAATCCATACCCTCGAAGAGCCCCGGCAGAAGGTCGGCCCTGTAAGCACCTGCGGCCCTGCTCAGGCCCTTGTCGTTCTCGAGGATGTCAACGATCTCTTCCCTGCTCTTTTGCCATTTATCCCTGGCCTCTTCGAAGGCCTCCAGGCATTCCCGGTCGACAAGGGCCTTGCCATGCGATCCAAGCGAGGGAATAATCTTCATCTTCGGATTATCGACCATCTTTTTAGCAAAATCGGCAAGGGAGGAGGGAGAGTACCCCTTCCCCAGGGCAGCTTTCAGAAGCGGCGCCTGGTCCCCGAAGAAATTGATGCGCCAGAAGTCATCCACGGTCTCCTGGAAAAGATCGGAAGGATCGGTGACAAGCTCGGTATCATAGAGAGAGCCGCTCTCGAAGGCATTGTCCTGAAGCGCCCGGAGGCAGAAGCCGTGGATGGTGAAGATGGAAGCCGTATCGAAGGATTTTATCGCCCGGTCGAGCAGGTCCATGGACAGCTCCCTGCCGGGACCCTTGCCGTTTGAATTTGCGGACAGTCCCTGGAGAAAGGGATCATCCGTGGGGAGACCGGCGAAGGCATCGAGCGACTCGCGAATCCTCTCCCGTATCCTCCCCCGCAGTTCTTCGGTCGCGGCCTCCGTGAAGGTGACAACAAGAATCTGTTCGGGGGTAAGTTCCTTCTCGATGAGAAGTCGCAGGTACAGGCAGGCGATGGCGTAAGTTTTCCCCGTCCCGGCGCTTGCCTCGATGAGGTTGCTTCCCGAAAGCTCGACTTTCAGGTGCTCAAGTTCTATCATGTGTCAGTCCTCGACAAGATTTTGCAGAAGAGGTTCAAAAATCACCCGGGAAACTCTTTCGAAATCCTTGTTGAAAGGGTCCACCTCGCCAAAACAGAGCTGGAAATACGGGTTGTCACCCTCACCAGAAGAATCGTCATAACCTGTTTGCCATTTCTTCTCCGCCCGCTCGACATTCCATTCCATCTTGTAGGCGTAGGCCATGGAAGATTCCGGGAAAAAGCGAAGCGGTGTTGTCAGCCCTTCCCAGTAGAGATTCAATATATTGAGCAGGACAGAGTAGGCGTCTTCCACCTCTCCAAAGGTCCTCGAACCCCCTTCCATGACCAGCATGCTTTCCATGGGGTAACCGTCTTCCTTCAGGTGGTTGAGGACAAGATGCTCCAGCCAGGTCCGGACCACATCCTTTGCTTTCATCCTGGCGCACCTGTACCGGACCATCCGGTTCTGCCAGATGCGGTCGAGCCTACCGGTCAGCATGAAATCCCCGATCGGGATTTGGAAATCGAGGGGTTTCAGAGGGCTGAGCCCGGCAACCTGTTCTTCCACCACCCCGGCAAACTCCTTAACCCCTGCAGCAACGCTTTCAAAGGCCGCTTCTCCGTGCCGTGCCGGTGGGAGAATCCCGCGACAGCGGGCCACGGGAAGGAGGTCATATACGTCACGTCCCTGAAGAACGCATTCCACCAGTTCCTGCTTCAACTGGTAGTTCTCCAGCCAGTCAACAGCGAAGGGTTCCCTCTCGTCGAGAGGGGCCGCGACATCTTCGAGACGGATGCCCAACCTGTTTTCCAGGAGGAACCTGGAAGGATTGTCGAAGAACCGAAGGAGCCTCTGAAGCGGGACCTCTTTCCATTCTTCCGGTGGCGCAGGAATCGGGGTTGACATGAACTCGCACGGATACCATGGGTTTACGCGTCTTTCCAGGAGCGCCTCGCAGTTCTCACCGGAATAGCTGAAAAGCCGCGAACCTTCCTCGAAGTATTCCCTGTTGAAGGCCTGCAGCCTGTGATTAGTAACGATATTTTTCACGGGATCCCCTTCGCCGGCTGAGAATCCCTTGCTGATGTAGTCCAGCAACTCACTGACCAGAACCGACGGGGGTATCTCACTGTTGTCCCTTATGCTCTGCCCGACATAGCTGATATAGAAACGGTCGCGGGCAGAAAGCAGCGACTCGAGGAACAGGTAACGGTCTTCATCGCGCAGGGAACGATCACCTCTTCGTGGATTGCTGGCTACAAGGTCGAATCCCGGCGGCCTTCCCTGCCGGGGGAAAGCGCCGTCGTTCATCCCCACCAGTGCTACGACCCGGAAAGGTATGCTCCTCATGGGAAGCATTTCGCAGAAGGTAACCCCACCTGTCATGAAACCCAGCCCCTTCTGCTCACCCGAAAGCCTTTCGGAGAGCCAGTTCCGGACTACGGGAATTCCCACATCACCCGAGTAGCCGGACCCCTCTTCGATCTCACCCATGGTTTCCACGATGGAAACCACGGAGGCAAGTTCATGTGCCGAATCATCGTCTGCAGCGATGAAATCCCCGAGGAGTTTGCGGATCTCGTCACGCCACCCGCTGAGCGACCGGGGGCTTCCCAGGCGGCCGGCAAGATCCCTGATCCTGCATACGAACTCGAGGAAATTCCCCAGGGTGGTCGAGCAGTTTCCTTCCATCTCGTCATAGGGAAGGATGCCGTTGAAAATGCTGCCGCACTCCTCGGGCATGGCGTACCCCAGGAGAAGCCGGTCAATTCCCGCCTTCCAGGAATTCTCCTGGTAGGGCGGCAAACCGAGGCATGCCCTGTCCTGGGCATCCAGGCCCCAGCGGACCCTTGTCTCCTCCAGCCAGCCGCGGATTGTCTCAAGTTCATCCGTATTTAGATCAAACCGCTTGCACACAACCGGTGATCCAAGTATGTCAAGGACCTGGACCACGGTAACGCGGCTTCCCGGAATTTTCAGGAGCTTCAACAGGACAGGCGCGATCCTGCCCTCCTTCGCAAGGCTCCTGTCGGCAATGGAATGCGGAATTTTGTGTACCGGGTCCCGGCACCCCTCGAAAACCGCGGATATATACGGCGCATACGCCTCGATATCGGGGGTCATGACCACGATGTCCCGGGGGGCAAGCCCGGGAACTTCAGCCAACAGTGAAAGGATGTTGTCGTGCAGGACCTCCATTTCGCGCATGGGGCTGTGGCAGGAATGGACCTGTACCGAGATGTCGTTTTCCGCGATCTCCCGCCTTCCCCTCGCATCCTCCGCTCCTCGAAGGTTCAGGATGTCGGACTGGATTGCCTTCAGCAGTGAACTCCCGTCCGTATCCGCATACAGGTCCCGGCTGCCGGCGGCCAGATCCCCGCATTCAACGATCATGTCGGAAAAGTCCCTGCCGAGTTTGCCGAGAGAGGCCAGCAGCGGATTTCCTTCGGTGAGGAGGGTGCGCTCCTCCGGTTTGCGATAAGCCTTTTCCCGTGCAGAAACGATGTCAGCCCAGTACTCGCTGGTGGGGCTCAGGAGAAACAGGTTGACCTCGGTGACACGGGAAACTGCCGCAAACACCTCAATGTGGTACGCAGGCAGGCTGGAAATGCCGAAGAGCGAAACCCTTTCAGGAATCCCGTCCACGGGCATGGCCATATCCCTTATTTTCCTGTCGAACTCCTCCTTGATCCTTCCGCGATGTTTCCCCCCGCCGCTTCCTGCAAGCTCTCTCCAGAGCATCTCCTGCCAGTCCCCGGCGCTGCCATCTTCCCACTGCAGGAGCATACCCGGCCGAAACAGGGTATATTGATCGAAGGTGTCGGCAATTTTTTCAGAGAGCTGGAAAAGCTTCGGCCGTCGCTGTCTCCGGCCAGGTAGTGCTTCAGATGCGAAAACTCCCCCCTTTCAAGGAACCGGGGCAGAATACCGGTAATCCTCCACGTCATGATTTCGGGGGAGAACGGGGATGAGTCCGGCACTTCCGGCAGGACTGACTGGAACAGGCGCCACACCATGGAGTTGGGGAAGGGAAAGTCACCGTTCGCCCAGACTCCGAAGCGCCGGGAAAGCTCCATGGCCAGCCAGCGCTGCATCCCCTTGCTCTGCACCACGATCACTTCGGGAGTAAACGGGGAAGCGAGGGGTTCCTTGACAACGCCGGAGAGTGCCTCGACGAGGTTTTCCATCCGGTTGCTGGTATGGATTGTAAGGGGCATGAGGAGTTCCTTTCCCGTATTTTGAATCAGTATACCGAAGTTGTGTGACAGAATATATCACCCTGGTCGACGACACGTGAATTATTTCTTGAAAAATACGGAACTACCCCCCAAAAAAAGGTTGCAGATTTGTTATAAGGAAAATTACAAAGATGAACTATCTTTGCTTTTGAGGACATGAAACGGCAAGGGTTCCCTGGAAACAAGGGAACAGGGAATGGTTGACAAGATATGAAAAATCGCCAAGGGTGGCAACTCCGGCGATAAGGTGAAACTGAAAGTGTCAAAACCAGAACTTCACCTTTAGCCCATTCTACGGCTTCGGGCCGGAATGTTTATGGAATCCTGGGATGAAAAGAGAAAATTGTCATGCCCGGCAGTATTCTGCGTATCTCAGCTCTAAGCATTGTTTTCACTCCCCTTCTTCCATCCCTGGATTTTTTCCTTGGACCACCTGTTCAGCCAGAAAAGGGGATCCGAACGTCATTATTCCCGTACGACATTGTATTGAGGCACGCATAATCCTGCTCCAGGCGAAAAAGGTTTGCCAGGGGCATTTCAAGCAAATAGGAGAGAATGACCCTGTTCACGCCCGCGTGGCCGACAACGAGTATGTTTCCCCCCGGGGCACTCTTGCTTATTTTTTCAAATGCCGGGACAACCCTTCCGCTCAGATCGGAAAAACTTTCTCCAGCTTCAGGCCTGAAACCGGCCGGGTCAACTCCCCGCTTATGATATTCGACGGGGAAATTGAGTTTCACTTCATCCACAGGCAATCCGTCCCATTTCCCCAGATTTATTTCCCGCAATTCAGGGTAAAACTCGACGGAAATATTCATTTCTTCAGTAATAATCTTTGCGGTTTCGCGGGTCCTCGCCAGGTCGCTGCTGATAATTCGACTGAAGGTGAACGGGGCAAACTCGGTTTTCCACCATCGTGCCTGGCGCCTTCCGGTTTCACTGAGAGGAACATCAGTCTGGCCGATATACCGTTTGACGTCATCGATACGCGTGTCTCCATGACGAAGCAGATACACAGTACATCCGCTGGAAGAATTCAAAAAGGTCGTCATTGCTTACCGGCCCTCGAATTTGCCCGCATGAAAATCTTTCAATACTTCGCTCAACGAATTCCCCAACACGCCTTCTACGCGACTCCTTATGCGCAGAGCATTTCTGTATCTGCATGCAACCGCTTCTAAGAGGTTCGCGTCCGCGGCAAGAGACTTCAAACGGTTCCTGAATCGGTCTTCCACTGAGACCCACCGATCACCCGAAACCATTTTGTCTGCCAGATAGATTATTTCATTTCCATTGAGTCCACATGTATCATCCACGCTTATGTCCATATGGGAGGCTACGATATCAGCCACTGCTGAATATCCCATTCCCCGCAGGATACGTTCGCCTGCCGAAGCATGGTCCTCTTCACCTTTTGCCATGTCATGGAGCAGCGCAGCGGCCCTGACCAGATCAGGATCTAGCGTGCACCCGGCCCGGTTCAATCTTTCAACCAGAAAACCGGCCAGATCGGCAACCGCATGACAGTGGAGCAACAGGTGCTCTCCGGCCTGTACGACATTATACAGAAGGGCTTCACACTCCCGAACCGAAGGTATTTCACGTTTTTCCCACATGGCATGAAGACGGTCATAGTCTTCCGGGGTATCCATATCCGCAAGGATAGTCTCATCGGCGACCTCAATACAGGCGGCATCAGCCTCGTGCAGGGAGAGATATGATTTGAGACCGCCTCCGCCGTGCCAGGCAAGGATGCCCTTGCGGTGACAACCGGGAATCAGGGGGGGATGTCCGCGTTTTCCGAAAAAACACGGGTACAGTATGCGCGAACGATCCATTGAATGCTTCTGCAGAAGGGCTTCCACCGTACATCTTTTCACCAGGGGGATATCGACCGGCAGAAGGAAAAAAGCTTCGATATCCGTTTCCAGGCTTGCAACCCCTGCAGTCACCGAGGAAAACATGCCGTCGTGGAAATGTTTGTTCGTAACCGGCCTGGAATGTAATCTCTCCACCAGGGGATAGAGTTCGGCGGACCGATGACCGACCACAACCCGGACATCTTCGACACCCGCCTCCTGGAAAAGGGAGACAACCCGCTCCAGAACCGTCGTGTTTCCAAGGGGAAGCAGCGGCTTGAACGTACCCATGCGGGAAGAATAGCCCGCAGCAAGAATGATGGCCGCTATCCCTGCCCCCATCTCAATGACCAATCTGCGCCCGGACCTGGATCAGTTCCGCAACGATGCTGACGGCTATTTCTTCCGGCGTTTCAGCCAAGATGTCGAGCCCTATGGGATTGTGAACACGTTCGAGGTCGTCTTCGGTGAAACCTTTCCCGAGCAATTCCTGGTAGACCAGGTGCTGTTTCCTGCGACTGCCGATCATTCCGACATACCCCGCATTTGTTCGCAATGACTGCTCAAGGACGGTCTTGTCGTGGAGATGCCCCCGCGTGACAATGACCAGGAAGGAGTCCGGTCCGATTTCAAGTCCCCTGAAGACGTCTTCATAGGAAGGAATAACGATGATCTGATCAGCCTTGGGGAAGCGCTCGCCATTTGCAAAATCCTCCCGGTCATCGAGGACGACCGTCCGGAAATCAACCATTGAGGCGAGATCGGCTACGGGACGGGATACATGGCCGGCCCCGAACAGATAGACCGTACCGGGTAAAAATGTCGGTTCGACAAAAAATCGCCGTCCTTCCAGCGCGACTATGGCAGGACACTTTTTCTTTGCTGCTTCCCCCGTGAGCAGTGGCAGCCACGATTGGGGTCCGGAGAATTCCCCGAGAACGACGGCATCCTTTCGAACCAGACAGCGCTCCATATGGTATACTGAGCCCCCTTTTGTATCGAGCGCCTTGATCAGATAGCCCTTGCCTCCTCCTTGGAGGGACGCAACCAGTCGTCGCATTTCCCTGCTGTTTTCAGGGTCGCCCGGCAGGTACTCGAGCAGGAACTCGAGGCGTCCACCGCATATCATCTGGTCGGTGGTCGCGGCGTCTTTGCCCGACAGGTCGACGACTTCAATTCTTGCCTTCCCGCTTTCGAATATTTCACGGGCAAGCTTCTGCATCTCGAATTCCACCAGTCCTCCGCCGATGCTGCCGATGGAAGATCCGTCCCGACGGATGAACATCTTCGACCCGACGGAACGGGGAGTCGATCCGGCATGTTTGATAATCGTTGCCTGAACCAGGTCTTCACCGTTTTCAAGTATATGGCAGATAGCCTGCAGTTGTTTGAGCATGTACCCTACCTCTCCTCTCTGGCATCAATAATTTTTCGCTTGATGCTCCCCGTCGAAATCCAGTTCTCGGAGCTGACCTCAATGGGTGCAATCGTCAGGAACCCCTCAGCGACAGCAGCCCGCACTGCAGGGATGCTGTCAAGGGCAATCATGGCCCTGCCGGGCAGTGTGGCATCTATTACCGCATTTTTACCGGTATAAAGCTTCACATGAAGATCACTCTTTTCCCGGCTTCCGCGAATCTCGGTCTGGAAATTGAGGAGTCCCGGCAAGGGAAAGAGCGACTCATCAAGATCGGCAACCGTCACCACGTAGTGGTCTCCCACGGAAACGCCCCCCCGGAGTCTGCCAGCAACCCACTCCAGGCGTTTCAGGATTGTCCCGCACGGGCATGGTTCGGGGATGAAGCGTGACAGGTCGCCGGTTCGATACCGGACAAGCGGCATTCCCTTTCTCGTAAGGGTGGAGAAAACCACTTCACCCGGGTGCCCTTCCGGAACAGGTTGTCCCGTTTCCGGATCGATAATCTCGAAATAGAGGTCGGCCTCCCGCATATGATACCCGCTCAGGGCCCGACAGTCCACGGCAGCCCCCAGCCCCATTTCGGTCATTCCGTAGTGGTTGAAGACAGGGCACTCCCAGGCACGCTCGATCTCGGACACGATGGCTGATGGGACATAATCGGCACTGAGGAGGACGCTTTTGATTCTCCCCGGCATGATGCCTCCAGCATCCGGATTCCGCACGAGGCCGAGAACCTGGACGGGTATCCCGATGAGACAGTCGATTTCCTTATCAACGATTTCAGTGATGGTGGCACTTTCATCCATGACGATTCCGTGTGGGATGCCTTCAGCTCCCATCCGCGGAAGGGCTTTGACCATCAGGTCCCCTACGCTGCCATGCTGTTGACCCGGCATGAGAATGAGAACCCGCTGACCAGGGCTGACCAGGGCCTGCATGCCGTGGTGGAACAGGTCCGCGGTCAACTCCAGGTCATCTTCGGTGAAGTGGATCCGCTTGGCATGCGCAGTCGTTCCCGAGGTGTTCAGTGTTACCACACGGGAGATCTCGTCCCGGGAGACGCAGAGAAAACGGAGATCGTTTTCCCGGATGTCTTCGGCAGTGGTGAAGGGGAGAGCCGCAATATCCTCCAGACTATTCACATCAGCACCGCGTACCCCTTCGAAATGCCTCCGGTAAAAAGGGCTGCGTGCGATGACATAATCCACCGTTTCCCGGATTTTCCTTATCTGGTAAAGGTCGAGTTCCTCCCGCAACTCCCGCCCCGTAGAAGAAGAGCCGATCTTAGCCTTTATCCATGATTCCAGAGGAGTTCTTTCCACGCCCGCTTTTTTCGATAGGTTCACCATCTCTTCACATACCGCCTGTTCACTGTTCACTGTTCACTGTTCACTGTTCACTCAGGACACCGACAGCATTTGTGTCTTCACTCGCTCCAGAAAACCATCGAGGGACTCGGCACCCCCCTCGCAACACGAAAGGCTCCCCTTGCCGGGAGCTTCTCCGCCTATGCCTTGTTTTGCCTGTGGCGCCGACCACTGCCTGGCCGTAAAGGAAACCGCCCGCCCCTCGTTTGCGCCATAACAGCACCCGGCGGCACCATGCCCCGTCAGTGCCTTCAAACCGCCTCCCGGCAGCGGGAGAAATGTTCCGTGAAAGGAGCAGAGCGTGTTTTCCCATCCCGGTGGACTGAAATCCTCCCTGCGCATCAGACCGTTTGTCTGCTCTTCGATCTCGCGCATGATATCGGGGAGGGTCAGACGTCTGCCGTTTTCAGGTTCGCGCGGGTAGCGACCGAAATAGCCGACGGGTTGAAAATGGACTCCCCGGACGGCAGGGGCGAGTTCCAGCGCCAGTTTCAGGATTTCACCAATGTTTCGGGTATTGATACCTGGAACGAGGGTGGCCACGAGTACCACACCGATGTCATTTTTCGCACACCTCTCAATGGCGAGCCGTTTCTCGGCATAGAGCGGCGCTCCCCGCAAGCTCCGGTATATTCCATCATCAGTCCCGTCAAACTGGAGAAAAACGGATGCCACCCCGGCCTGCCGCAAGATATCAGCATACTTCTCTTCCCGGGCTATGCGCAGACCATTGGTATTTACCTGGATAAAGGAGAAGCCCAGTGAACGCCCCATTTCCACGATGGTCGGCAGGTCACAACGCACGGTCGGTTCTCCGCCGGACAGCTGGATGATTATGTCCGACCCGCTCACCTGAAGAACCCGTTTGTACCAAATGTCAATGGTATGGAGATCCGGGTCGGGTGCGGCAGCCTGACCGGAATCCGCAAAACAGACCGGACATGCGAGGTTGCATCGCGAGGTCACCTCAATGACCGCCGTACACGCATTTTTGCGGTGATCCGGGCAGATGCCGCAATCGAAGGGACATCCTCTGCGGGTTTCCGTCTGGCATGCGCCGGTGCGAACGGAGGCGTTTTTCCTTTTCCACCCCCTGAATTCCGGCTCTCCACGCCAGATAATGGTGCGAAATTCACCATGCTCCGGGCAGTTTTTGACCAGGAAGACTTCTTTGCCGCACAGTTCCCGTAACGCTGGAATTTTTGCAAAACAATGGGGGCAAAGGCTCTCGGTTTCAGAAGCCGCAGTTGACCCGATGCGAACCATTATCTCCCCTCGTATATGTCGAATTCGTTGGCAATAAGGATTTCAAGAACTTTCTGGTAGGTCGCGGCGACAACGGCCCCGCATCTCTCATTTCGCTTCGACCCGTCTTCCGAGATTGCATCGCAGCTTATACCTCCATACTGCCCGGCGTAGGTTTCCCGGAACCAGTCGCCCAGTTCATGGAGCATTCCCATAAGCCGAAAGTGCTCTTCTTCCTCATCCGTACCCTTTCCGGCATACAGAGACAGGATACAGGCGCCGCCAGTGAGTGCGCCGCAGACGTCACCGATGCCGACACCGAACGCCAGACCGGCCATCGCCCTTATGAGGTCGGGATTGGTCTTTTCCTGGTTCTCCAGGGCAATGAGCATCATTATCTGACTACAGTAATATCCCTTGGATTTCAACTCCATCAGGCGAAACAGCAGGTCATCCATGGACAGTCTCCCTCTTTGTCATTTTTTGGGCAACAAGCAGAAAGTAACCGGGTCGAGTTCGCCGTAAATCCGGTGATCCGGCGCATCCCGAATCGAAAAGACAGCAAAGATCATGAAATTCCAACGGGGAACCATTACTGAGAATCAGTTGCGCCACCAGTTCCTTGAGATACCGGGTATGATCTTCCCATGCCAGCAGGACGAATCCAGAATCTTCAAGGAGCGCCTCTATGAATGGGCGTGATCGCAGGGTGGAAGGGCATCCTGAGGAAGTTGCCGGACTGCATGGAAAAGCATTACACCCGGTGCGGTCGTAGATGTCGCTCAGAATCAGAAAACCGCCGCTCCGAAGGACGCGCGAGAATTCCTCTACAGCTCGCTTCGGTTCCTTCACCAGTGAAAGCACGCACTCGCACAGAACTCCATCGCAGCAGCAATCGGTGAAAGGAAGCGCTTCGGCCCGCGCAACCGCCAAGGGGGGAATTGTATCGGCCTCGCCGGTTTTGCGAAACAGGCTCCCGGACATGTCGATACCCAAAGCACTGAACCGATATTTCCTTCGCAGATACTCAACGGAAGCGCCAGTTCCGCACCCGACATCAAGGATTCGAGCCCCGGGGCTGAATCCGCCGAGAGAAATCCCCCTATCCGTCAGGCGGAACCCGCCGGGCCTGAGTGACGGCCCAGTAACTGCACGCAGAGAAGCCGACTCATGAAATGCGGATAGATCCTGAATCGGAGTTTTGTCTTCTCTACTTGTCTTCAAGGATTCGTTCTACTTCAGCCATCTTTCCCAAAGCCAGGTTTTCCGGAACCAGGACAAGACCGCATGCCGCGCAGGCGG
>JAGFXO010000225.1 GCA_017861285.1 Geobacteraceae bacterium
GCAACCGGCTGCATCGCCTGATTATATATAAACAGCCTTATAACCGGTTCTCTCACCGCGGAGAGTATGTTGAGCCGCATTTCAATTTCCAGGTCATCCCCGCAGTTGAGTTCCAGCAGTGTATCCCCCGTCGCCTCCAAGCCCCCATGATACAGATGAAAATCCGATACCGTTACCTTTCCGGTTCCGGATACCCTTTTTTCCACAAGGTTAAATTGAGAGTGATAGTAGTCAATTCCCTGCTGCACATCACTCCCATGATGGGCAATCATTCCCCGGTTCAGAACCATGACCTGCGTGCAGATGCGATAAACATATTGCATGGAATGTGAAACAAAAATTACTGCGGCATTTTCCATCAGCTCGTTTATTTTGTTCAAGCACTTTACCTTGAAGCCCAGGTCACCCACGGCAAGCACTTCGTCAATGAGCAGGAGGTCCGGTTTCATGGCCATGGCAACGGCAAATCCCAAGCGTACGCGCATGCCCGAGGAATAGGTGGCCACCGGGGCATCGATAAAATCACCCAACTCAGAAAATTCGACAATCGCATCGAATTGCGCATCGAGCTCATCCCGCTCAAGGCCCAGGATTGCACCGTTGAGATACACGTTTTCCCTGCCGGTAAAATAAGGGTGAAAGCCCGTTCCCAGGGCAATCAGCGCCCCTACCCTCCCCGCAATCATAATCTCGCCCGTATCCGGCGGGAAAATGCCGGTGAGCAGCCTGAGAAGGGTCGTTTTGCCTGACCCGTTAACGCCGATCAATCCGAGTACCTCCCCCTTCTTCAACTCAAAGCTGATATCCTGCAATGCCCAGAATTCATCTCTCCGGAGGGTTGTAGAATCAGGTCTGAGCCCGACCAGGTTCCGTGCCAGATCCGCTACGCCATAGGACATGCTCCGCCTCAGTTTCTTGCAAAACTTCTTGGAGACGTTGCTCACCGAGACAACCGTTTCTTTATCTTCACGCCCCTGAACACGGATCAGTTCCTTTTTCAATGCTGCACCGATTGCCTTCAAATCATCCTCTCAATGACCTTGTCTTCGGAGATATAAAAAAGCCTCCATGATACCATGAACATCAGAAAGGAAAGGAGTGCACAAAGGGAAAACCCCCCGGTATCATACAGGCGGCCGTGAATAATAATGTCCCGCGCAGAGCACACCAGGTAGGTAAGCGGGTTCCATGCAATGATCTGGCGAACCAGTTCGCCTCCCGCATTTTCAGTGTAGATGATGGGTGTGACCCACATGGTTAAGCCCAAAATGACATTGACCACTTTATCAACATCCAGCGAGAGTACCGACAGCATCGAAACCACAAGGCCGATGGCCGCTGCCAAGAAAAAAAGGGGAAGAATGACGAGAGGGAAGAAAACCATCTTCCAGCTTGGCACAACGCCGAAGAGGATAAGCACTATGATATTTATCAGAAAGGCAACGATAAAATTAGCAAGGTGCTGGGCGGTCTGCATAAAAAGAAGGGCCTCATGAGGATAGTTAACCTGCAAAACCAGCGTCTGCCCTGATGCAAGCGTTTCCTTTGCCGAATTGAAAAAGCCCATGAACAAGCCCCACATGGATGTCCCGATAAGGACATACGCGGGATAAGGGATGCCCGCATCACCGGGCTTGAGCATTCCGGTTTTTTGCAAAAACACCCAGGAAAGAATGCCTACAATTGGCGATATGACAATCCACGCCACGCCGATAAAAGACTTCTTGTAACTTCCCAAAAAGTCCCTTTTAAATAACTGCCAAATCAATTCCCGTGCCTGGATAATATTCTGTAGCATAATCTTCCAGGTCTTAAAGAATCCAAGCTCGTGCCTGAGATTGGGCCTGTAAATGGTGATTATTCGCTTCTGATTTTTGCTTTTTCTATGCATGCTGTGTTCTCAGGTGCGCCCCCGGGCACTCAAGCAATTGGTTTCAGGTATTGCAATCAGCATACAACACCTTTACCCTTTCTTCCTGCGAGCATAAAAGCCACCATACCCAGGAAGGTACAGCAGGATACAACTGCGCCGATTTTAAAGCTTAACGGGTCAAATGTGAAGGTAACTTTCCAATAGTTTCTATTTCGACCTCGTTGGGAGAATACTTTAGAATTTTTACTTCGGCGCCACGTGCTCCCTGCGAAGATTTCTCTCCGGCCGCGCCCTCCCCGATTTTGTGATATTCAGTACGGGTGAGAAGCACGGACCGCTTGGGATCAAAGCCGGGATCCTGCATGGCTGCCAGAACATCATTGTCATCAGTATATACCGAGGCGCTTGAAACAAAAAATGCCCGTGGCAGTACTTCCGTATTCTCGTATATCTTGACCGGTCCTCCCTGCACCGTTTTGAATGACTCGTCATCCAAGCGATAGGAACTTATCAAATATTTTACATTGAGCACATTAAGCATCTGCCTGGAGAAATGAGGCGGCGCAATAACAACCTTCTCAGGCCTGTAAAATTCTTTGACCGGCTGAAACAGTGCATAATACCGGGTCACCAGCATTTCCGCGTATTCGTCAATCGTGTCCAACCCGAATAGGAGCGAGAGGTTGGGCATCATAAAGCTCTTCAGGGTTTCAAATGTCCGGGCAAACGGGACATTGGGGATATGCATGAAACCTTCAAAGGTGGCATATGAGAGGGAGAAGATGCGGTATGGTGAAGGATCAGATGTGAGCAGTCTCACAACATCATTGGGCCTGATGTAGTCTGCGGATTCAATCAGCGCATCCTTTGACTTTCCGGCGAAGGTAAGGTCAGCCAGCAACAGCAGGATGGCGATACTTTTTGCCGCGGTGATGCCGATGCTGCCCTTCGCGGCGCCTATAATGAGCAGGCTTGCAGTGGCAAGGACAACCACAAAAATTGAATATCCCGTAAACAGTGCCAGGTATGCTGCTTGTGCGCCGACAACCTTGTGAAACAGTGTTTGAGGATATATGTGCTCGAAAGCATTAAAAAGCGGTTCATCGGCAAGCGCTCCAACAATCAAAATGGCCAGCGCAATTGCGTTCAACATAATCAATGCCGGATACAAACCTTGCGTTTCTCTCTTTCCCACCCTTTCGAATAGAGCGCTGAACCCCATGCCCGCCAAGATAGAAAGCGAAAATCCTGCGAGGAAGAGGTACTTAACCGGATAGTGGATCATATTAACACCCGGGACATATCTGACTACAGAAAAAAGCGGCGTGTATTTGCCGAAGGCCATGAGCA
>JAGFXO010000126.1 GCA_017861285.1 Geobacteraceae bacterium
TTTTTTTCGCCCCGCGAATCTTCCTGCCGGCGATGCCTGCTCGCCTCGTTTCGCGAAGCCCATTCTTCTACCAGACTCTCCGCCGCCTGTCAACTACTTTTTTTCCTGCAACCGGCTTCCTGCCTCCCCCCCGCTCTTCCTCCCCGCGAAAGGACGACCTTTATACCAAACTCCTTCGCTTGAAGTCAACAGTATTTCTTACTTTTTTTCTTTTCATCGGCAAACATATCGGAATTACGACGTAATTATTCTAAAGAATAGGCAAATGACACCTGCAAATAGCGGTAAATCGACCTTCCAGTCCCATATAATTATTTCCCTGATATGATCAAAGCCTCCTCGTAAACCGCGCCGCGTTTCAGTCCTGTCTCCAACGACACTTTTTTGACTGCATCCTTTAACGAAAGCTTTTCCGCAAAAAGGTAGTGCCGCAAGAGTTCGCCGAGGGGTTTATCATCTATTTTCCCCGGGGAATTGTCAGGAGCTACGAGAATCACGACCTCCCCTCTGATCCCGCTTTCGCTAAAATGCGTAATGGATTCCGACAAAAGTCCTCGCATCAGCTCTTCATAGACCTTCGTTATTTCTCTGGCGACCACAACGTTTCTGTCACCAAAAACCTCAAGCATATCAGTGAGAGAAGAGAGAAGTCTCCTGGGCGACTCGTAAAAAATCAATACCCGCTTTTCTTCTTTCAAAGTGGAAAGCTTAGACCTCCTCTTTTCCCGCCGATTCGGCAGGAAACCTTCGAAGGTAAAAGAATCAGTCTGGAGCCCGGATGCGGAGAGTGCCGCAAGAAAAGCGGACGGGCCCGGAATGGGCACTACTGTTATTTGAGCCTGGGAGGCTGCGCGAACCAGTTGATAGCCGGGGTCCGAAATGCAGGGGGTTCCCGCGTCGGACACAAGAGCAACGGAGAGTCCGCTCTTCAGCTTATCAAGAATATAAGAGCCTTTCAGTTCCTTGTTGTGATCATAATAAGATGTAAGTGGTTTGGATATGCCCAGGTGGGTAAGAAGTTTTCGGGAATGGCGGGTATCTTCGGCGGCAATGAGGTCAACTTCACGCAATATGCGCACCGCCCGGAATGTTATGTCTTCGAGATTTCCTATGGGTGTTGCTACTATGTAAAGGGTACCTTTTTTCAAGAGAGCGCACCAGTGCGATTATTTAGTAACTCAACTCAAAAGCATTCCGTATGTGTTCTATGCGAGGCGTTTCATTGTCTTGAAGAAATATTGCTATTACATCAAAACGTGCGTTTACTTCTCCGACCCTCTTAGCGGCAAGATACAGAAGGGCCGCCTTCGATATCTGCCGTTGCTTGAAATGTGTCACGGAAAGTTGGGGCAATCCATACAGAGCATTTCTGCGAGTTTTGACTTCGACAAAAACCAGGGTATTCGCTTCCTTCGCAACGATGTCCAATTCTCCGCATTTAGATCGGTAATTGCGTTCGACAACAGTATATTTCTTTTTCTTCAAGTACGAAACCGCAATTTCCTCACCATATTCGCCCAGAGTCTTGTTTCCGCAATCGCGAGGCGGTTGTTTCATGGCCTGGCCTCTGAAAACAGGGTCATCTTGTTGTCGCATATGTGCTCTTTCACTCCTCCGAAGGTCATCCTGTGTATTTGACACGGTCCCAGGGCAGCTATTGAAGCAAGATGAGAGGCACAACCATATCCTTTGTGTCCGGCAAAACCATACCCTGGGTAAATCTCGTCATATTCAACCATGAGCCTGTCCCGAGTCACCTTTGCGACAATTGAAGCGGCGGCAATCGATATGCTTGAAGAATCACCTCTTATGATGGCCTTTTGCGAAATGCCAATCGGGAGGGTACAATTGCCGTCGACAAAAATATGATCCGGCTCGATAGAAAGCTCTAGAACCGCTTTTTTCATAGCCAGCAAAGTAGCCTGCAAGATATTTATTTGATCGATTACCTTGTTATCCGCAAGACCGATTCCTACTGCAAGCGATTTAGAAACAATTGCATCAAAAAGCACTTCCCGCTTGGAGGGGGAAAGCTTTTTCGAATCATCGATCCCCTCAATTTCGAGACCTTCCGGCAGGATGACCGCCGCCGCAACGACTGGTCCGGCGAGAGCACCTCTGCCGGCTTCGTCAATCCCTGCAATGTGAATGTAGCCCAACTGGAATGCACGCTTTTCAAAGGCCCAGAAATCCCGTCCATCATCCGCCCCGAACAAAGATTCAACCATGCTTCCTCCTGCGGTTGCGTTGATACAGTCGGCCTTTCCCTGCATCAGAAACTGAAAAGCCCCGGTGCGTACCAGGGCTTTTCACATTTACTGGGCAATATATTTTTTTTCTCGTATCCTGGCAGCCTTACCACGGAGCTTTCTCAGGTAGTAAAGCTTGGCACGGCGGACCTGGCCTCGGGTTATCACTTCTATCGATTCAACGGACGGTGAATGCAGAGGGAAACATCTCTCGACTCCAATGCCGTTGGATATCTTCCGTACGGTAAAAGACTCGCGAATGCCGCCGTTTTGGCGCTTTATGACCACACCCTGAAACGCCTGAATACGGCTTTTATCTCCCTCCACAATCTTCACGTTAACCCTGACGCTGTCTCCGGGTTTGAACGGTGGGATGTTTTTTCGCATCTGTTCAAATTCAATAAAGTCAATCCTGTTCATTTTTACATATCCTCCTTTATGTGTCAGCTGTTACATTATTTTCCAGTTTATGCAGACAGTTGGTACTTTAATATCAGCCCAATAGCCGGTACATTATTATTGCCGCCGCGGATCTTACGGAAAGATGGTTATACGTTCCTGCCCCCCTGATCGGCTCCAGCACATAATCGGCACAGTGAAGAAGTTCATCCGCCAATCCCCACCCTGTTCCGAAGAGCAGCAGATAAGGCTGGGTTGCATCTTCAAGCAATTTTCTCATCTCGTCAAAGGCAATGTTGACAGAATTCCCTTTGGCGCCGGTCGCTACGATCTTGACCTTTCGGCCGGATTCTTTTTCCAGGTCCTGAACAACATCTTCCAGTCGGCCGGTAATACGGACCAGATCCAGAGCTTCCTTGCGTTTGGGATTATATGACGATCCGAAACCGGTCTGCCAATGCTCCACAATCCGTGAAGCAAGCTTTTTCTGATCTTCGAGCGGCGTTACCACATAATATCTGTGCAACCCGAAAGTCCTGGCCGCCCGGGCAATATCGTGCAGATCAAGATTTGTAACAGCGGTCGCCACTATTGAACGATTTTTATCATAGACCGGATGATGGACCAGAGCGATGCTCAGGTTTATTCCTCTCAGATTACTTTCACTCAATGTATCTGTTCCCCGGCAAGTTCCCTGAGATATTTATTCTCTTGCTCGGTCAGCCTGGCAGAACCGAGCAGATCAGGCCGGTTTGCAAACGTTTTCTTCAGAGCCTGTCGACGACGCCAGTTGGCTATTTCGGCATGATTACCCGACAAAAGGACCTGGGGTACGGATAAGCCGTGAAACTCGGGAGGCCGTGTATACTGAGGGTACTCAAGCAGTCCATCAGAAAAAGAATCACTTGCGGCAGATTCCTCGCAACCCAATACGCCGGGGATGAACCGTGAAACGGCATCGACCATTACCATGGCGGCCAACTCCCCCCCCGTCAAAACGAAATCGCCGAGGGAAATCTCGTAATCTACAAAAAGCTCTTTAACTCGCTCGTCTACACCTTCGTAACGACCGCAAATGATTATGAGACCATTTTCTTCCGAAAGATCCCGCGCAATCTTCTGGTTGAAGGTGCGACCCCGCGGGGTCGTCAGGATTACTTTCGCCTGCCGATTGACTGATCTGGCAGTTTGAAGACATGCCGCCAGCGGTTCGACCTTCATAACCATCCCGGACCCGCCACCATACGGATAATCATCCGTGACCTTATGCTTACCGGCAGCATAATCCCTGATGTTATGAAGTTTTATTTCCAGGAGTCCTTTACTGACCGCACGCTTGATGATACTTTCAGAAAAAGGGCCTTCAAACATGGGGGGAAAGAGGCTGAGAATATCGACCTTCATAATTCGAGAAGTCCTTCAGGGGGATCCACAATCATGACACCTTCGCCGAGATTTATCGTGGTGACTATACCCTCCACAGCCGGGATCAGATATTCCTTTTCGCCTGACCTTACAGCATATACGTCATTGCTTCCGGTGGCCAATATATCCGAAATATTCCCCAGCAATTCCCCCTGAACGGTAAATACCTTCAGCCCCATGAGATCGCACCAGTAATACTCTCCCTCGGGCAACTCCGGCAACCGACCCCTCTCCACATAAACCTCTCGCCCGACAAGATGTTCCACCTTGTTTATATCTGCAAAGGGCTTCAGCGTTATCAATACTTTTTTCCCATGGAGGGAAGAGTTCTCAACTTCAAATACGTCCGACTCGCCTTTCGAACCCTTCAAAACAAGAGTCCGCTGAGAAAGGATGCTGTCGGCATCACCGGAGTAAGGAACGACTCGCAACTGACCTTTTATCCCGTGAGTCGCGGCAATCTTGCCAATTAGTACAAGTTTGTCAGTATGAAACATTATTCAACAATTTTAAGGATAGCCTTCTTGTTGCTTTTTGTAGAAACCGCATTGAGAAGAGTGCGCATTGCCTTGGCGGTTCTTCCCTCTTTACCGATTATTCTTCCCATATCCTCTTTTGCTACAGTCAGCTTGATAACTGTGGTTTCGTTCTCCATCTCTTCGGTAGCATTTACTTTACTGGGGTCATCGACAAGAGCCTTGGCGATCATCTCTACGAGTTCTTTCATGTCGGTATCCTCTGTGCGGATAGAATGTCCGGCGAACCGGAGAATCAAGGAAATTATGCGGCCTTGGCGGCAAATTTCTGCCAGATACCGGCTTTTTTGAGGATCTGCTTCACGGTATCGGTTGGCTGAACTCCTTTACCAAGCCACTCCAAAGTTTTATTTTCTTCAAAAGTAAATGCAGCAGGATCCTGGTTAGGATCATACGTGCCTACTTTTTCGATGAAACACCCATCCCTCTTGCTACGCTCATCAGCTACGATAATCTGATAAAAGGGCTTCTTTTTTGCGCCCGCCCGGGCAAGTCTCATTTTTACCGCCATCTCTTCCTCCTGGTTTTCTTCGGCCTTGAGGCCGCAATTTTATTTTTATCGATTGACACTAGAATATATAGTTATTACTCCCGCAAAAGCTTCTCAGAAGGGCAACATCCCTCTGCCCATCTTCCCCATCCCCCTCATCATGCCTTTGGCACCGAGCTTTTGCAGTTGTTTGACAACCCTTTGAGCCTCAGTGAAACGCTTCAGCAACTGGTTCACTTCCTGGACGGTCGTGCCGCTTCCTTTTGCTATGCGTACCTTCCGGCTCCCGTTGATGACTGAATGATTGGCTCTTTCCGCCGGCGTCATGGAATCGATAATTGCCTCAATCCTCTTCAGTTCTTTTTCGCTGGGCTGGGCTCCCTGCATCTGTTTCACCATCTTGCCCATCCCGGGTATCAGTCCCATGATCGACTCGAGAGAACCCATTTTCTTGATCTGCTGCAACTGATTCTTGAAATCATCGAGGGTAAACTCATTTTTCTTGAGTTTTTGCTGCAGCCGTTCCGCTTCCTTGACATCAATGGCGGATTGTGCCTTTTCGATAAGGGTAAGAACGTCCCCCATTCCAAGAATGCGTGAAACAAGCCGGTCCGCATGAAAAACTTCGAGGGCATCAAGCTTTTCTCCCAAGCCGACAAATTTGATCGGTTTACCGGTAACCGCTTTAATGGAAAGGGCGGCACCCCCTTTGGCATCCCCATCGAGTTTGGTGAGCACCACACCGGTGAGGCCAAGCATCTCATCGAAGCCGGTGGC
>JAGFXO010000047.1 GCA_017861285.1 Geobacteraceae bacterium
AGGGCGAATAGCTCAGCTGGGAGAGCGCCAGCCTTACAAGCTGGATGTCACAGGTTCGATCCCTGTTTCGCCCACCAATTCATTGGTCGGGAAAGGATACCTTTCCCGATTGTTTTTTCAGTTCATTCATTTTTTTACTGTCATACGGGGTCGTAGTTAAGTTGGTTATAACGCCGGCCTGTCACGCCGGAGGCCGCGGGTTCGAGTCCCGTCGACCCCGCCAACTACTGACAAAGGTCATGCCCAGCGCATGACCTTTGTTTTTTATTGTAGAGCCAATCTTAGCGTGCCCGCCCCTTTCCCTTGACTTCATTTACGAAAATATCTATGCTTTAAATTTTTATAATCTGATGTTCATGGTATCGGAGGGACATGGGCATTTATTCATAATGCGCACGTCGATGATTGTTCAAGCCATGCACAAAGAAAAGGACTCATGTTTTGAAAGCAATGGTGGTAGTACCTACGTTTAATGAAAAAGAAAATATTGAAAGACTTGTACAAGAGGTTCTGAAGCAAAACGATTGCTTTCACGTGGTCATAGTGGATGACAATTCCCCGGATGGAACAGGGGTACTTGCTGACAGGCTCGCATCGGCAAATGACCGTGTTCGGATCATTCATCGCAATGAGAAGCTTGGCCTCGGTTCAGCCTACCGGGATGGGTTCAAGTACGCCCTCGAAAGCGGGGCGGAAGTAATTATCGAAATGGATGCTGACTTTTCACACGATCCGGTGAACCTCAACCGTTTTCTTGAGAAACTTGAAGAATTCGACTTCGTCGTCGGTTCCCGTTACATGAACGGAGTCAGTGTCGTGAACTGGCCCATACGCCGGCTTATACTCAGTTATTGCGCAAATGTCTACACGAGACTGGTCACCGGGCTTAAAATCTCGGATTGCACCAGTGGTTTTAAGTGCTTCAGGCGCAATGTTATTGAAGCAGTCAACCTTGACACAATAAAATCAGACGGTTATTCTTTCCAGATAGAAATGAAATACCGCTGCGTCGAGCAAGGTTTCAAAGCCGGTGAAATTCCTATCATCTTTATAGACCGTCATTCCGGAACCTCCAAAATGTCAAAGAGGATCGTCCGTGAGGCAATAGTGATGGTCTGGAAACTGAGGTTGGGTTCGCTCCTGAGAAAATTCCGCAGGTCAGGGAAAACAGTTGATTAACGAAAGCTGGGCGTTACTCTGTGAAATAGGTTTTTGGGGATGGGTACTGTCGGTTATCGGACTCATCCTCCGTTCCTTTACCAGTAAAAACCGACTGAACGCAACTCCGGCTCTGTTGTGGGGTTTAATTGCCGTCGTTTTTTATGGGTTCTGGATATATGGCATGATCAAAACCTGACGAAACCTGATCCCAGTTTCGCTGCGAACACGCCCTGTTCATAGTTTTACGACTCTCTTTCACCTGCGGGCCCACTTTCGGCTCCCGCAGTGCTGGACCCAAGAGAAGCCCCCATGAATTTATTTAGGTGCAAAATTGGCCATCCGGATGGCAGAATAACCGAGAAAGAAATTGAAGCGCACAATGCTGAGATCCTGAAAAAAAGTCTCGAAGAACAGGGATTTTTTGTTTTTGAAATCAGGAAAAAGTCCTTTCAATTTCTGTGGGACAAAGGATTTGCCAGGCAAAAGGTGGGCAATAAAGATCTTATTTCCTTTAACCAGGAACTTCTTGTCCTTACAAAGGCCGGCCTGCCGATAGTCAAGGCACTCGATTCAATACTGGAAAAAGCGGAAAAAGGCAAATTGACGGACATACTGCATTCCGTGCGCGAAGATATTAAAGGGGGAGCTGCCCTCTCCGATTCTTTTGAAAAATACCCGAAAGCTTTTCCGCACCTGTATATTGCTTCCATACGGGCGGGTGAAAGAACGGGGGATCTGCCCCAGACAATCAGGCGTTATATCGAGTTTCTGAAGCGAACCGAGACGCTCAAGAGGAAGCTGTTCTCCGCATTGTTTTACCCTTCCATTCTGGTTACCTTTGCGTCACTTGCAATTGCACTGCTTCTCCTCTATGTCGTGCCCACATTCAGTCAGATTTACGCTGATTCCGGCGCCCAACTGCCTCTCCCTACCCAGTATCTGATTCTCTTTACCAATTTTCTGAAGTCATATTTCCCGTTAATCGTCATTCTGCTGTTCCTTGCCGGTTTTTTTTCTCTTCGTTGGATGGCTACCGATACCGGCAGATATTGGCTCGACAAACTCAAGCTGCGAATTCCTTTCATGGGAAATTTATTTTTAAAGTACGCCGTCGTCAGCTTCACCAGAACATTTGCAACCGTTCTCGGAAGCGGAATACCCATTGTTGAATCACTGAAAATGTCCGTGGGAACCCTGAACAATAAAATCCTTGAACAAAAACTCCTCGAGGCCATCGTGCGGGTCGAGGAAGGAGCCAGACTTTCTTCGGCTCTTGAATCGGTTGAAATAATGCCTCCATTGGCATTGAGAATGCTGGGGGTTGGAGAGACAACGGGTTCTCTGGAGGAAATGCTGGTTGACATCTCCGAATTCTTCGAGCAGGAAGTAGAAGCAAGGCTGACGCTTTTGACAACCGCAGTAGAACCCGCAATAATGCTGTTCATGGGACTTATTATTGGTATAATTGTACTTACAATGTATCTTCCCATATTCAAAATTGCGTCAACGGTCGGTTAATTAGTCTAACCGGAGAATCCATCGTGGTTATTCAATGAATACCGCGATTCAACCAGATAAAAGGCTGAAAAAGTGCAAACTTTCAAAAGAAAAAAAATCGGCGAAATACTGGTGGACAGAGGTGATTTGAACTCTTCCGATCTCGCCGTTGTCCTTGATCTGGCAAAAACTTCCGGAGAGCGTTTTGGCAAGGTTTGCCTCAAGAATTCGCTTATTACCGAAGAAGCCCTTGCCCAGGCGCTTGCAGAGCAATTCGGCATGGAATATGCCGACCTCAAGGGCTTTAAAATGGACGAGGCCATTCTTGATTCCCTGCCTCCTGAAGCTATCTACCGCTACCATTTTGTTCCTCTCGGGCAACAGGATAATTTCCTCATCATTGCCATTGACGACCCTTCGGATGTAATCAAACTCGACGAACTGGAAATTTTCCTCGATTTGCCTCTGATCGTAAAACTAACAACCGAATCCGCACTGGAATCCGTCCTGCAGAAGGGAGAAGGAACTACCCGGGTCCTCAAGGGGGTCTCCGAGGATTTCATGCTGCAAATCGTGAAGGAAACCGACAAAGGCGAGGAAATCTTGTCGGTGGAGAACATATCCTCCGATACGAGCCCCATCATCAAGCTCATGAATTCAACACTCATGGATGCCCTCACGAAGCGGGCAAGCGATATACATATCGAAACGATGCCTGAAGGCGTAATTGTCAAATATCGAGTAGACGGGGTTCTGTACAGGGCAATGGACCCAATCGACCAGCACTTTCAGGCTCCCATAATATCCAGACTCAAAGTAATGAGCGAACTGGACATATCGGAGAGAAGAATTCCCCAGGACGGCAGGTTCAAGGTCAGGCTCAACGAAAAGTCCATCGACTTCCGCGTATCCATTATGCCGAGTGCCTTTGGTGAAGACGCGGTCATCCGCATTCTCGACAAGGAAAGCATTTCGACCAATATCAAGAAACTGACCCTGGAGGCACTGGGGATAAACCCGCGGGAAATCAAGCGGATTCGCAAGGCCATTCGTGAACCGTACGGGATGTTTCTCGTTACCGGCCCGACCGGGTCCGGGAAAACCACGACCTTGTATGCATCCCTTACCGAAATTCATACCGGTGAAGAAAAAATCATCACGATCGAAGACCCTGTCGAATACCTCTTGCATGGTATAGTACAAATTCCGGTGAATGAAAAAAAGGGTCTTACCTTTGCTCGCGGGCTTCGGTCGATCCTGAGGCATGACCCGGACAAAATCATGGTCGGTGAGATACGCGATCCGGAAACCGCACAGATAGCGGTGCAGTCAGCCCTTACCGGTCATCTCGTTTTTACGACGGTGCATGCGAACAACATCTTCGATGTCATAGGACGGTTTATTCATATGGGAATCGACCCCTACAATTTCGTTTCATGCCTGAACAGTGTGCTGGCCCAACGTCTGGTTCGCAAAATCTGCGAGAAATGCAAACAACCCGTCGTTCACTCCGTCGAGACTCTCGCGGAATCGAACGTCAACCCGGACAAGTGTGCAAATGTAACCTTTTATGAAGGGACGGGATGCGACGACTGCAATGGCACCGGCTATCGCGGACGGTCCGCGATTGTCGAGCTTTTGTACCTCACCGACGAGATCCGTGAACTCATAATTGCCAAGGCGCCGATTGCACAGTTGAAGAAAGCTGCGCGGGCAGGCGGTACCATTTTCCTCCGTGAGGCAGCCCTGGAAAAGGTTTTCGCGGGCGAATCGACGTTACGTGAAATAAACAGGGTAACTTTCGTTGAAACATAACCCTCTACAACTATCAGGAATTCATTGTATGTTTGCGAAACAAGCTTTAGGACTGGAAATATCCCGTGAAGGGTTGAAAATGGTCGCCGTGCGCGGGAGACGAAAACTGCCCGCGTTGAATGTTTATTCGACACACGACTTTCCCGACGAAACGGTACAGTTTTCCTTCAAGGAATTGAATATCACCAATCCTTCCCGTTTTGTCGGCGCAGTCCGTGAAACATACGCTAAGATGAAGAGTTCGGCGACTCGCGTCTCGCTTTCTCTGCCTGATTCAGTGGGACGGGTAATGCTCATCGATTTGGAGACACGGTTCAAAAACAGGCAGGAAGGGATCGATTTAATACGCTGGAAACTGAAAAAGGGCTTCCCTGTTGATATTGAAGGCATCTACCTCGATTACCAGATACTTCGGGAGAATGAATCGGGAGGGATACTTACGCTTGTCTCGGTCATAACCAAACAGGTGATAAACCAGTATGAGGATTTACTCCTGGAGGCGGGGCTGGAGCCGAGCCACATCGACTTCAACACCTTCAACCTGTATCGTCTGTTTTCCGAAAGGCTTTGTCTTTCGGAAGATGCGGCATTTATAACTTTTTATGGCGGGATTGTCAGCATAACCGTTTTTCATGAGGGAATCCTGGAATTCTACCGGGCAAAGGAAATTCCATCCGCCATGTATGAAGAGGAAAGAATGTTCCGGGAAATCAGCAACTCGCTGCTCGTATACAAGAACAACAATCCCGGGCATGCATTCAGCGAGGTTTTCTGTTCTGCCCCGATGGAAGAAATGAAGGATTTCCGCGGAATTGTCGCCGAGGCAACCGAGATGGAACCCAGTCGTCTGCACGCGGCTGACTTTGTCAGCGGCGGGAACGGCGTTTTTTGCGACGGCAATACCCTTCAAAGCTTGTCACCCGCTCTGGGAGCGGCAATGAGGAATCTGTGATGCAATTCAAAACAAACCTCGCGACACGAACTTACATCGACAAGAAAAAACTTGATGGCGCCCTTGCGGCGACTTTGATCCTTCTTGCGTTCCTGCTGGTGGTTCAGATCAAGATATGCGCATTCAACGCAGATGAAATATCCCGGCTCGATTCTACTCTGACTTCGGAGGAAACACGCAAAGGCAAAGGCGCTGTAACAGTTTTTTCCGAACGGGACTATACCGCATTGCTCGCGGAAATTGCTTTTGCCAATAGTATCATAGAACGAAAGGCATTTGACTGGATCAGTCTCTTGAACAGGCTAGAAAGCGTCGTTCCGGACGGAGTAACCCTGTCTTCCGTAGAACCGGATAACAAGGAGAGGTCTCTGTCGCTTTCTTGCAAAGGTCTATCTCTTTCACTATCACCTGCAAATTTGCGTCATAGGGCCTTATGAAATTTATTCTCGAAATAATCAGGGCCAGGAAAAAGTCATTTCTGGCAATCATCGGACTGCTGGCGGCAAATGTGCTGCTCTACGCCTTCATCGCGAATTTTCAACAATCCAGGCTGGGAAAATTGCGGGATGAGTGGCTCGATAAAAGGCGGCAGTCCCCTGCGGGAAAAATTGACAAGGCACGGGTATACAACCAGGGTAAGAAGGACCTTGACACCTTTAATTCAAGGGTCCCTCCCAAAAGGCAGTTTACCCGGGTTGTCGGCGAATTGTACGAAATGGCCTCGAGTAACGGTCTTTCCATCGGGAGTGTCGGGTACAAACCCGAATTGATCAAGGATCGCGATATCCTTGTATATACCCTTACGTTCAGCGTTACTGGCGGGTATGCGGCGATCAAAAGCTTTATCTCAGACATCGAACGCTCCCGGGAAATGCTTGCGATTGATCACATCTCCCTCAGTCGGGCCGATATTTCCCCGGATTCAGTGAAGTTCTCCATCATTGTTTCAGCTTTTTTCAAAGCGGAGAAGCCATGAACAGAAAAAAACTTCTACTCTCCGTCCTAATCATGGCTCTGGCACTTTCCGTAGTGTACAGTTTCTGGAAAATGCCACGTCAAAAGACCGTTCAGACTCTCACCATTACACCCGGGGTCGCGGCAAAGGCGAAGAAGGTTGTCCAAAGACCTCCTTCCGGCAATACGGTGGTACGCCTTGACCTGCTTGACCGGCAGTCCGAAGCATTTTCCGGATTTCGCAGGAACATATTCGGTCAGGTCTCCCATGAGAAAAAAGCCCGATCCCCGAAACGGCGCGCGGTAATCGCGGGGCCCGGCCCATCGCCCGCGCCTCCACAGATACCGCAACCCTCTCCGATCCAGAGAGATATGGCGCAATTCACTTTTTTGGGGTTCCTGAAAAAGGAAAACAGGCAGACCGTTTTTCTTACCGGCAACAACGAAATTTTCCTGGTTAGAAAGGGAGATACTATTGCCGGCAGGTACCGTGTGGCAAATATAACCGACGAGATGCTTTCGGTACGCACTGCGGACAATGGCGAGGAAATCATCATACCACTCATTGAAAACAGACCTCTTACGGTAACGGGGCAATAACACTTCCCCTCAAGGAGAAGCTATCATGCAATCCATAAGGAAAGCGGTATATGCAATCTGCTGCCTGGTTCTGCTGACGGGCTGCACAGCCGGACGTACGGCTTTCAACAAGGCTGAAGATCTGGAACGTGAAGGAAGACTCGACGAAGCATATTTGAAATATGCCGAAGTCTCCATAAAAAACCCGGATATATCCGAGTATCGGATGCGGCTCATAAGCGTTGGTGAAAAAGCCGCGCAGGTCCACTTGAAAAAAGCGGATGAATTCATGACGGCAAAGAAGTACGACAAAGCCCTTCAGGAATATCAGGCGGCAAAGATGCTGGATCCCTCCCTGGAACGCGCGAAACAGAAGAGCGCCGAGGCCCTCAAACTGAGGGATTCTTCTGTTTATCTCAAAGAGGGAAATGACCTGGAGAAAAAGCAGAAGTTATCAGAAGCATATCGAGCATACAGGAAATCACTCGAATTAGATCCCGAAAATAAAGCTGCGAAGGAAGGCATCAAGAGGATTACCCAAAGCAGGAAAACGAAGATAGACGGATTTGAACTGAACCTGAAATCAAACCAGCCGATTACCCTGAAATTCAGGGATACGAGAATTACGGATGTTTTCAACATCATTACCAGACTTTCCGGCATCAATTTCATCTTCGACGAAGCCGTAAAGGATCAGAATTTGTCAATTTTCCTTGAAGATGCGACCTTTGAACAGACTCTCGACATCATCACCAACATGAACAGGCTGGGCAGGAAGGTTCTCAACGAGAACACCATCATCGTATATCCGAAAACACCGGAAAAAATGAAGCAATACGAGGAACTGGTGGTTAAAACCATTTTTCTCAACAATCTTGACGCCAAGAAGGCAATCAATCTTCTTCGCACCATGCTGCAGATCAAAAAGGTTTACGTCAATGAGGAACTGAACGCCATCGTCATCCGTGATGTTGCGGCAACCGTTGAAGTCGCCCAGAAGATCCTGGAGGCCAACGATCTGTCCGATGCCGAGGTGCTTCTCGAAGTGGAAGTAATCGAGGTGAAAAGAACCGATCAAGAGGCTTTCGGCCTGACTCTAAGCCAGTATGGGGTAACGTTTGGTGCGGGTGAGGGCGGCAATTTGTATCTTGACACTCTTGGCGGCACCGCACAGAGCACGGAGAATCTGGCGCAAGTTTTTAGCTGGAATGGTACGGGCGGCTTTATCACCGTCCCGAATGCAACCTACAATTTCGGCAAAACCCTGGCAAATGCGGAAGTGCTCGCGAATCCGAAAATACGGGTGAAAAACCGCGAGAAATCCAAGTTCAATGTTGCCACCAGGGAACCGATAACAACTATTTCGACTACATCCGGAACCACCGGTTACAGCACCAATGTCCAGTATGTTGACGTGGGGATAAAGCTGAACGCGGAACCGATCATTCAACTGAACAATGAAATCAACCTGAAACTGAGTCTCGAGGTCAGCTCGAAACTGGATGAAAAAACCGCTCCTGACGGTACGACACTCATTACCATCGGGACAAGGAACGTGGATACGGTGCTGACCCTCAAGGACGGTGAAACAAGTGTCATCGGAGGCCTCATTGCCACCACCATGAGCAGTAACAAGCAGAAAATCTTCATCCTGAGCGACATACCCATTATCGGTCCCTTGCTGACAGGCACCACCAACAAGAAGGACAAGGGCGAACTGGTGCTGGCTATCACGCCGCGGATAGTCCGCCTGCCTTCGGTTCCCGAAGGAGACCATGCTTCATTCTGGTCCGGCAAAGAGGACGAACCCTCTACAACCAGTCCCTATTCCTCCTTCTCTCCGGAACCGGACACGGAACAGGGAAACAAGACCATTCCGGCAAAATCATCGGGAACGCCGGTCCCTTTTGAAACCATACAGCAGCCTCCGGCGCCTGCCCCGGCCCCCCTGCAGCAGGCCCCACGCCAACCCGTCGGGAACGCTGATCAATGCCCTCTTCAAAAGCAGGAAAAAGGGGCTTGCGGGCTTTGCGGTTCAGGATGCGAATTTTAGTACTGTCGACGGCAGCCCGATCCAAACGGATCCCTACAATGTAGCTGTGGAGATCAGGTAAATTACTTACCTCAAAAATACTATGTATCAGAAATCTTCAGGACTGACTCTTATAGAATTGGTAATAACCGTGGCAATTCTCTCCGTTCTTTCGCTGCTGGTCATTCCCACTGCACAGATGACCACAAAAAGAACAAAAGAAATTGAACTGCGAAGGAACCTTAGGGTTATTCGCACAGCCATAGACGATTTCAAAAAAAATTATGACCGTGCAGTAGATGAAAAAAAAATATTGGCGTCAATGAACAAAACGGGGTATCCTGAGAATCTGCAGCAACTGGTGGACGGTTACGATTTTGGCGGACTCTACAGCTACAAGAAGAAATTCCTCCGAAGCATTCCGGCGGATCCATTCAATCCTCCCAAGCCAGAAGAAGAGCACAACTGGGCGCTCCGCTCCTATACGGATGAGCCCGACAGCGAAACCTGGGGAGGGGAGGACGTCTACGATGTCCATTCTCTGAGCACGGAAACAGCAATTGACGGGACGAAATACAATGAATGGTAATAACATGCCGAAAAGGCTTGCGGCAGGAAACCGGCGCGGATTTACCCTGATCGAGCTGCTCATTGTCATGAGCATTATCGGAATCCTTGCCGCCATTGCCGCACCGAATTTCAGGATCGGCGTAATAAAAGCCAGAGAAGCAGTGCTTCGCGAAGATTTGTACAATTTCCGCAGCACCATAGACCAGTTCTATGCCGACCAGGGGAAATTCCCGGATTCATTGCAGGATATTGTCGACAAAAAATATCTCCGTGAAATTCCGATCGATCCTTTCACCGGCAAAAGGGATACGTGGATAATCGTCGCACCGCCTGAACCGGAGGAAGGCACCGAGATGAAAGGGTCGGTCTATGATGTCCACAGCGGTTCAAAACTGGTCGGTATCAACAATATTCCCTATAATGAATGGTAGCTGGGCATCCAGGACCCGCAACCGCATGAATTGACGAATCACACTCATAAAGATAAAGGCGCCACGCTTACATCCGAGGTCATTACAAAATGATTGAACTTCACAATGTATCCCTGTCATACCAGAGGGATGCTGCCGCACTGTCGAATATCAACCTGAAGATTGAAAAAGGCGAATTCGTTTTTCTCACCGGTGTTTCGGGGGCGGGCAAATCGACTCTTCTGAAACTCCTGTACGGAGGATTGAATCCGAGCCGGGGACAAGTGCTAATCGACGGGCAGAACATAACCAGATTATCATCGTCACAGATACCCTTTGTCCGCCGAAAGGTAGGCGTCGTTTTCCAGGATTTCAAGCTGCTTCCCGGGAGAACAGTTCTGGAGAATGTTGCCTTGACCCTCGAGGTGCT
The DNA here is from genome assembly GCA_017861285.1 of Geobacteraceae bacterium. Taxonomy (GTDB): domain Bacteria; phylum Desulfobacterota; class Desulfuromonadia; order Geobacterales; family Geobacteraceae; genus CAIWTU01. Next base: position 10,401 of record JAGFXO010000047.1, read on the forward strand.
TGGGTGGGGCAAGAGAGATATCGGCAAGAAAGTCTATCACATCTTGAAACAAATGGGTCTCGAGCATAAGATCAATACGACACCCCTGAGGCTCTCCGGCGGCGAACAGCAGCGTGTTGCACTGGCCCGGGCCCTTGTCAATGATCCGAAGATCGTGCTTGCTGATGAACCAACCGGGAATCTCGACGAAAACTCGAAAGAATCGGTCCTGAATATACTCAAGGAGGCTAACATCAAAGGAAGCACCGTTGTGATAGCGTCGCACGACAAGCGCCTGACCGAAAACAGTCATCGGAGGATGATCGTCCTCGACAAGGGACGTATCGTGGAGGATTCCAATGGCCGGAAATAAGGCGGGGAAACGACCGAAGCTTACAAGAGAGGGATTCGGCGGGCAGGTCGCATACTTTTTCAACAGAGCGATTGCGAATATACGTCAAAACATCCTGATAAACCTTCTGACAATCGGTACCATTTCATTGGCCATTCTTATATTCTCCCTACTTCTGCTGCTCTACGTTAATCTTGAAAAAGTTACCGACAAATGGAGCGAGAGAGTCCAGGTTACCGCATACTTCGAAGGAGAGCTACCTCCCCGGGAACTGAAAGTCCTCATTGGCAGGATTCAATCCCTGGAGGGCACCGGCAAAATAACCTACATCTCGAAAAGCGAAGCTCTGAAAAGATTCCGCGAAAGACTGCGCGGTCAGGATGCCCTGCTCGAAGAAGTCTCCGCCGACATACTACCCGCTTCGCTGGAAATACAGCTGAAAAAGGAATTTCGGGGTGATGATGCGTTGAGCTACTATACCGCCGCACTGAGAAGGGTACCCGGCATTTCCGAAATTCAATACGGGGAGGACTGGGTGCAGCGATTTAACAGTTTCATGGATTTCATGAGACTCCTGGGACTTTTTGTAGGCGGTTTTCTTGTCCTTGCGGTAGTATTTATCGTTGCCAATACCATAAAGATCACCATTTATTCACGAAAGGACGAACTGGAATTGCTGGGGCTGGTTGGGGCCACAAGGTTATTTATCAAAATCCCTTTTCTAATCGAGGGCATATTGCAGGGGGCAGCCGGCGCCATTCTGGCCATTGCGCTCCTGTTCGGTTTATATTACGGTTTTATCCACAACGCCGGGTCCCTGACGAACTTCAACCCCCTGGAAAACGGCATCGTCTTCCTGCCTCTCACCTATATGGCGTATGTTTTCATCGGGGGCATCCTTCTCGGCTTCCTGGGAAGCCTTGCATCACTCAAAAAATTCATAAACGTCTAGCATATGATTAGAATACTTATTGCACTAATAATTGTTTTCTGTCTAACGGGCTCCGTGTGGGGCGCTGATGCAAAGCAGCAGTTGCAGGGGATAAAAAAAGAAATAAAAGAGAAAAAGCTGCTCATCAACAAAACTGTTCGGGTCGAGAATGTGGTCACCGGCGAACTCGCCAGGATAAACCAAAACCTGAAAGAGCAGCAATCAAGCCTGGTGGTTCTGGACCGCGACCTGCAGAGTGTCGAAAAAAATCTGGAAAACACCGGCTCTGCAATTCAATCGGTAAAAACCGGGATCGAAGACAAGAAGCTCCTGATTCAGAAAAGACTTGTTGCAATATACAAGGCAGGCTATGTCGGTGATATACGGTTCTTTTTCTCAGCCGAGACATTCCCGCGGATGCTTGAGGATCGCCGGTACATGAAATCACTGGTGGAAAATGACCGGAAAATGCTTTCCGATTATAACGCCAGGATCGAAAATTTGAGGAGCCTGCAGGGAAATCTCGCGCGGGAGGCAACAAAGAAGGAAAAGATTAAATCGAACATCGAATTGAAAAAAAATGAAATAGAAGCGGAGAAAAGGAAAAAAGCGGTCTATCTGGCCAAGGTACAGCAGGACAAAAAGAATTATCAGGCTTCTCTACGGGAACTGGAAGCCAATTCGAAAAGGCTGCAGGCTATCGTGCAGAGGCTCGAAGCCATTAGCAGAAAACGCCTCGCCAGGGAGAAAGCGGCTGCAGGCAAGGTCGTGAAAAAAGGGGTCGACTCCCCTCCCCCCTCATCGGAGAAAGGATTCGGCGCTCAAAAAGGGCGGCTTTCCATGCCCTTGCGGGGACGGCTCATAAGCGGATTCGGCAGGCACAAACATGCCCAGTTCAATTCCTATACTGTCAACAACGGAATTTCCATAGCGGCTCCGGTTGGTGCGGATGTCCGCGCTATTTACGACGGCACGGTTATTTTCGCCGAATATTTCAAAGGCTACGGCAACATGGTCATTGTCGACCATGGTGGTGGATATTTCAGTTTGTATGCGCATAATTCAAGGATCGCAAAAAGGGCCGGGACATCAGTGGCGAAAAACGACATTCTGGCGTCCGTCGGCGACATTGACTCAGCCAATGGTCCCATGCTCTATTTTGAAATCAGATACCAGGGTAAACCGGTCGACCCATCCGCTTGGGTCAGATAAGAGTTCAGCTACACGCATCGGGGAGGAATAATGTTCAGAAGCAAGAGAGGAAAAAAAATAGCTGTTATTATCGCGGCGCTATCCATGCTTGTCGTGGTGATAGGTATCGGTGCCCAGCATCGCTGCGCGGCCGAGGGGGGAAGCGATTACGAGGCCATCGAATTGTTCACCGATGTTTTGGCAATCGTAAAGAAAAACTATGTGGAGGATGTGGATACCAAGAAGCTCATTTACGGGGCCATTAACGGGATGCTTTCCTCTCTCGATCCCCATAGTTCGTTCATGCCTCCCGATATGTACAAGGAGCTGAAGATCGATACAAAAGGTTCTTTTGGCGGACTCGGCATCGAAATAACCATAAAAGACGGATTTCTCACTGTCATTTCTCCCATTGAAGACACACCGGCATTCAAGGCAGGCATCAAGGCAGGTGACCAGATCCTCAAAATTGAAGACAAATTCACCAAAGACATGAGCATTATGGATGCCGTCAAGCATATGAGGGGGCAGAAAGGCACCAAGGTAAACATTACCATCATGCGGGAAGGATTTGAAAAACCCCGCGATTTTTCCCTGACGCGCGACATCATTCAGATCAAGAGTGTCAAATACAGGACCCTGGACGCCGGGTATGGATATGTGAGGCTTGCCCAGTTCCAGGAAAAGACCGATGAAGATCTCGTAAAGGCATTGAAAGCCCTGAAAGCTGAGAATGGCGGCAAACTGAGGGGACTTGTACTCGATCTGCGCAACGACCCGGGCGGCCTCCTTGACCAGGCAGTAAAAGTCTGTGATCATTTTATTGACGAGGGCCTGATCGTCTATACCGAAGGCCGCGACCCGGAATCCAAGATGAAATTCTATGCACGCAAAGGCAGCAAGGAACCGAACTACCCGATTGTCGCACTGATAAACAGCGGCAGTGCGAGTGCCTCGGAGATTGTGGCGGGGGCGTTGCAGGATCACAATAGAGCGGTAATCATGGGTACCCAGAGTTTTGGCAAGGGTTCCGTGCAGACCATCATCCCCCTCTCGGAAGAGTCGGGGTTGCGGTTGACTACCGCTCTGTACTATACCCCGAAAGGAAGGTCTATTCAGGCAACAGGAATTACCCCTGACATAACCGTAGAAGCCATTGAGTTGCCCGCGACCGAGAAGAAAGAGCCTTTGCATATCCGGGAAAAAGACCTTGAAAATCACTTCGAAATCGAAACCAAGGGAAATAAGGAAGAGAAGAAGCAGGAAAAGAAGCCATCTATCAAAACTGACGAACAGATCCAAAGTGATTACCAGGTGCTTCGCGCCCTTGACCTGCTGAAGGGATGGGATATTCTCAAGAAAATAAACAAGGCAGGATAGCAGGGAAAGATTCGAAGAATTTTTCCTCTTATATGTCCAACAAAAAAGCCGCTTTCAGAAAGCGGCTTTTTTGTTGTTTCAGTGCTTATAACGTTTTTATTTCAGTCCTTTTTCGCTTTTGCCTTGCCAGATTTTGCCAGAGAATCTTTCTCCGCTTTTATTTTGGCTGCCCGGACTGCCCTTGCCTTGGCCAGATTATCTGCCAAACCTCTTTCCTGAGCCATTTTCTTCCTGTTTTCAGAGAAATGTTTTGCCGTAAGCGCCTGCTCTTTTGGGATACCGAATTGCTTCCTGTATTCTCCGGGTTTCATATTGTGTGCCTGTGCAAGATGCCTGGCCAAGGTTTTCATTCCACCTTTCCCGCAAATCATGCAGAAAACCTGATCAGCCTGGAATGCCTTTTTGAGACTCATGGCCGGAGCTTTTTGCTCTTCGACCGACACCGTTTCTTCAACGGTGCCACTCTCAAGTTTTTGCAATGTATCATGGACCCTCTGGATTTCCTGTAACAGTTCATCCGTTGTCATTTCTGACACGGATGCATGGGATGATACAATGTTCGCTGCTAATTCTAACAGAGACGGGGCCATTAAATGTCCTCCTTTGAGATATTCAGATTTAATAGTGTATTTTTAATTATTTAACTATATTACTTCACAAAATCAAGTATAATTTTACGTTTCATAATTTTAAGTTGACTCAATATCTCTGTTTCTGATAATTTCAAACTGTCTGACCTTTAAAAAAAACAGGCAAGGATCTCAAAGATATGTCAACAATAGAAATTGATGAACTCAGATGCAAGGGGTGCGGACTGTGCACTATCACCTGTCCCAAAGGGCTGATAGAATTGAGTGATAAGATCAACAATCTGGGTTATACTCCCGCGAAATTTGATGCATCAAAAGGAAAATGTACGGGCTGTGCCTTATGTGCTGAAATATGCCCTGATGTTGCCATCAAAGTTTTCAATGAATAGAACCAGAACACTGAATCCTGAAAGAGATATCAATCTCAGTTTACAGACACTATCTGAAAGAAAGAATAACCAATGGAGAAAGATTTGACAAAACGCTTATTCGTCAGGGGAAATGAAGCAATCTGCCTGGGAGCCCTTGAAGCGGGCTGCAGGCACTATTTCGGTTACCCCATCACTCCGCAAAACGACATACCTGAGTTCATGTCCCGCGAAATCCCCAAGCTCAACGGGGAATTTATACAAGCCGAGAGTGAAGTGGCCGCGATAAATATGGTCCTGGGGGCGGCCGCCACGGGAGTCCGTGCCATGACCTCTTCATCCAGTCCCGGGATATCTCTGAAGATGGAATCGGTGTCATATATGGCGGCCATGGAAGTGCCCTGCCTTATTGTCAATATTTCGCGCTCCGGACCGGGACTGGGCGGCATAGACGCTTCCCAGGGAGACTATTTTCAGGCAGTCAAAGGCGGCGGTCATGGAGGATACCACATCATTGTTCTTGCTCCGGCATCCATCCAGGAAATGTATGATCTTACCATGCTTGCTTTCGACCTTGCGGAAAAGTACCGCTCCCCCGCGATGATTCTCGGCGATGCCGTTGTGGGACAGATGAAAGAACCACTTGCTCCTCGTCCGAAACCTGACACAGAACTCATCGAAAAGAACTGGGCTTTGCGCGGCACGGGAGAAGGCGAGCAGAGGGTTATCAAATCGTTGTATCTAGGGGATGGGGAACTCGAAGCACACAACTGGAAGCTCCACGCAAAATACTCCCTGATGAAGGAAAAAGAGTGCCGCTGGGAAGAATCGCATACCGATGATGCAAAAATTCTGGTAACAGCCTTCGGATCGGCCGCGAGGATCGCAAAAACGGCTGTGGCGATGGCGAGGGATGAAGGCATGAAGGTCGGTTTTCTGCGGCCGATAACCCTGTTTCCTTTCCCCGAGAAGGCGTTTCGTGATGCAACCTTGAGGTGCAAAAAAGTACTGGATATAGAACTCAACACCGGCCAGATGGTCGAGGATGTCAGGCTGTCGGTGGCACGCGACGCCGATGTGTTTTTCTACGGACGGCCTTCGGGAACAGGCTCTCTCCCGACTCCGGAGGAACTTTTCGCCCAGATAAAAAAATATTATTGATTGATTATTAAGGTTGTTAGGAACATGCTTCACTGATCCCTAGCAAAGAGGTTTACGATGCAACAGGTTTTCACACGACCAGCAAGTTTGAAAGATGTACAGACCCATTTTTGTCCCGGTTGCCACCACGGGACGGTCCACCGCCTTACAGCAGAGGCTCTCGATGAATTTGACCTGCGGAAAAAAACCATCGGGGTTGCCTCCATCGGCTGCTCTGTCTTCTTGTACAGTTACTTCAACATCGATGTCGTGGAGTCTCCCCACGGCCGTGCTCCGGCAGTGGCCACCGGTGTCAAAAGAGCAAGACCGGACAGCTTTGTTTTTACCTACCAGGGTGATGGCGATCTGGCAGCCATAGGAACCGCCGAAATAATCCACGCCGCCAATCGCGGCGAAGACATAACCGTCATATTCGTCAACAACACCACGTATGGAATGACGGGCGGTCAAATGGCGCCAACAACCCTCGTGGGGCAGAAGACGTCAACCTCTCCTTATGGCCGCAATCTGGAAAAGGAAGGCGCGCCCGTACGTGTAACTGAACTGTTGTCCAATCTCGATGGAGTTGCCTTTGCAGCGAGGGTCGCCGTCAATAATCCCAGGAACCTCATGGACGCGAAGAGGCAGATAAAAAAAGCTTTCCGCTACCAGGTGGAAAAGAAGGGGTTTTCCTTTGTTGAGGTCCTTGCCGCCTGCCCCACCAACTGGGGCATGAGCCCGATTGAGGCCAACGAGCGGGTAGGAGGCGAAATGTGCGATTATTTCAAACTCGGTGTCTACAAAAATACCGAAAACCTGTAACTGCTTCACCTGGCAGGAGTGAAATGGAACAGGCCGGAACGCCCGCGTACAAAAGCGACCGGCTTCCATTGCACAAGATAGATCAGAGGAGCCCATTGATGAGATATGATTTATTGATTGCCGGTTTTGGCGGCCAGGGTGCGCTTCTGGCGGGAACCGTACTTTGCTACGCTGCTATGATCGAGGGCAAGAATGTTTCCTACCTTCCTTCCTACGGCCCCGAAAAGCGCGGCGGAGCTGCCATGTGCACTGTGGTGATAACTGATGGCGATGTTGGTTCACCAGTAGTGGGGAACCCGTCAGTCGGCATTCTTCTCAACCAGCTTTCACTGGAAAAATACGGTCCAAGAATCAAGCCGGGCGGCATCTGCATAGTCAACTCGTCACTGGCCGACACCTCGCACATCAACCGGACCGACATCGAGATTTTTGAAATGCCCATGAACGAAATCGCCATGGGCATTGGTGACGCCCGATTGGTCAACATGGTCGCATTAGGGGCATATGCGGCAAAGACCGGGGCGGTGGGGGAAAAGTCGCTTGAAATGGCGTTAAAGGACGCACTCCCCGAACGCAACCATAAATACATCCCCGTCAACATCAAGGCAATCGAAGCGGGAGTTGAGATCATCCGGAAAGCTCTTGCCGGGGAAAACCCCGCTGAAGCGGATTCATCAAAAATGGCAGAAAAAGCCTTGACTGCATAGCCCTACTTTGCTATATAACAGAGCCTGGCTGATGGGGGATCGTCTAGCGGCAGGACTGCGGACTCTGACTCCGCCAACCAAGGTTCGAATCCTTGTCCCCCAGCCATTTTGCCTATCCAGGATTTCACGAATCCGTCCAGGTCATGCATGCGGTCCCATCGTCTAGCGGTTAGGACACCGGCCTTTCACGTCGGTAACAGGGGTTCAAGTCCCCTTGGGATCACCATTTCTTTTTCTCCACTCATTTCTTTAAAATTATCCTCAAGTGCAACTTCCCTTGCACGTATTGCATCTTGAACAGTCCTGTAATTCCGCGGCCCGCTTTTTGAGAAACGGTTAACAATACTCCGGAATCACTTATAAAATCCCCTGATTAGCGGTTGCGGGAGCAATAAACCTGTGTTATAAAAAAGCAAGTCTACATTCCCGGAGTTATGCGCATGATCGGTCTGGACAGGATTATTGAAAACGCTTTACTGGAAGACATCCATACGGGTGACATTACAACGCTCGCCGTGGTCCCGGAAACAAGAAAAGTCCGGGCAAGGCTCGTGGCAAAGGAACCGATGATTCTGGCCGGGATCAAGATTGCCGCCCGGGTCTTTCATTACCTGGACAATACCATCGAATTTTCCTCCCCCCATTCCGATGGAAGCGGGTTGAAGGCCGGTGACAATATTGCGGAGATCTTTGGTGATGCCGCCCTCCTGCTGCAGGGGGAAAGGGTTGCACTGAATCTCCTGCAACGGATGTGCGGTATTGCAACGTTGACCTCTCAATTCGTCGCGGAAGTAAAAGGGACTGGGGCAAAGGTTGTCGATACCCGAAAGACCACACCCGGTTTGCGGCAGCTTGAAAAATATGCGGTTCGTCTGGGGGGGGGCATGAACCACCGTACCGGCCTTTATGACGGGGTGCTGATCAAGGAGAACCATATCATTGCAGCCGGGGGCATCACCGTCGCGATACAAAGGGCAAAGGATTATATCCCCCATACCATGAAGATAGAGATAGAAACCGAGACACTGGCCCAGGTTGCGGAAGCCCTTGCCGCCGGTGCGGACATAATCATGCTGGACAACATGGATAAAGAGACCATGAAGAAAGCGGTGGAGATTATTGCGGGCAAGGCCGTCGTGGAAGCCTCGGGCGGAGTCAGTTTACTGACCATCCGCGGCATAGCCGAAACCGGAGTAGACCTGATCTCCGTTGGAGCCCTGACCCATTCGGCACGGGCCATGGATATATCCATGCTTATGGAGGATATTTGAAAGAGTTCCCTGAACAGTCAACCATCATTGATGTTCATTCCAAGGATTGGAAAATAATAGAACTTTTTCGAAAAAAACCCGGAGGGATCATTTCCGGTGAGGAACTCGGGGGTGCCCTGGACATATCCCGTACGGCAGTCTGGAAGCACATCAGAACCCTTCAGGAAATCGGTTACCAGATCGAAGCGTTGCCCTCCCAGGGGTATCGTCTGCTGAATTCCCCGGACATACTCATTGCGGAAGAAATCTCGTCGGGACTGGTAACTGGAACAATCGGCAGGAAAATCCTCTGCTTCAAAAATACGGATTCAACGAATCGAATCGCATTCAAGCTCGGAGAGCAGGGGGCTGAAGAAGGGACCGTGGTCATAGCAGAAGAGCAAAGCCGCGGCAAAGGAAGGCTCGGACGGCAGTGGGAATCGCCTTCCGGCGTCAATCTATACTGTTCCATCATTCTCCGCCCTCCCCTGATGCCCGTGAAGGCTCCTCAATGCACATTTCTTTCCGCTGTCGCCGTTTCGCAGACCATCGAAACCACAACCACCCTGATCCCGCGCATCAAATGGCCCAATGACGTGCTGGTGAACGGCATGAAGGTCTCCGGCATGCTCAACGAAATGAGTGCCGAGATGGAAAAGATTAATTTCATCATACTCGGCATAGGGGTCAACATAAACATGAGGAGAGAGCAGTTTCCCCCTCAGTTACGACATCCGGCAAGCTCTCTTTTTCTGGAGAGCGGCAAACCGGTGAACCGTATCGAATTCACCCGGGCATTGCTCACCTGCTTCGATTCTCTTTATGAAAGTTACCTGAGAAAAGGAATCGGGCCGATACGCGAACAATGGCTGTCCAGAAGCGCTCTCACCGGGAGGAGGATCAGGGTTTCCTTCCAGGAAAGCGAGGCCGTCGGTATCGTAGTCGGGTTGGATGATGATGGCGCCCTCCTCATTCAGGGCGATGGCGGAAAAATTGAAAAGATACTGGCTGGTGACGTTTCCATTGTCGAATAACGTGGATGTGCGAATACAATGGATAATGGAGGATGAAACAGGTGCTTCTGGTCGTTGATGTCGGCAACAGCAATATCGTGCTTGGTATTTATGACGGCGGAAAGCTTGTCATGAACTGGAGAGTTTCCACCGACACGGCAAAAACCTCCGATGAGTATGCCATCCTGTTCTGCGAACTTTTCCGCTTTTCCGAGATCGCCATCAATGACATAAAGGATATAATTCTGTCTTCCGTGGTTCCCGTTCTGACGGGGGTTCTGGAGAAACTTTCACTCAAGTATTTCCATTTGAAGCCTTATGTGATCGGTCCCGGGATCAAGACAGGCATGCCCATTCAGTACGAGAACCCCAAGGAGGTGGGGGCGGACCGTATCGTCAATGCAGTTGCCGGTTTTGAGAAATACAAGACATCCCTTATCATCGTTGATTTCGGTACGGCGACAACCTTCGATTATGTCAACAGGAAGGGCCATTACTGTGGCGGGGCCATAGCGCCGGGGTTGATGATCTCAACGGAAGCGCTTTTCCAGAAAGCGAGCAAACTTCCGCGTATCGATATCGCGAAGCCGCCGTCAGTAATCGCAAGGAACACGGTTCATTCCATGCAGGCGGGCATATTCTATGGTTACGTGGGACTTGTAGACGGCATCGTAAACCAGATGAAGTCGGAAAGCAGGGAGGCTCCGATGGTCATTGCCACCGGCGGATTGGCACGGCTCATCGCACCGGAATCAAAAACAATCGAAAAGGTGGAGGAATACCTCACACTGGAGGGCCTTCGCATACTGTATCACAGAAATCTGGACGCACAATGAAACAGGCTTGTCAACTCGCGAAAACCATGCACAATGGATAGTCAACGCTGTAAAGAAAAAAAACTCAAGGGGGCTTTATGGCAAAGTATGACACATCGAAGTTGAGAAACATAGGAATTGTGGCCCATGGGGGGGCGGGGAAGACCTCCCTCACAGAAGCAATATTGTTCAATGCCGGGATGATCGATCGTCTGGGAAGAGTTGATGACGGTACCTCAACCATGGATTTTGAGCCTGAAGAGATCAAGCGCAAAATCTCTGTATCATCCGCATTGCATCACTGCGACTGGAACGGATGCGGTCTTCATATCGTTGACACGCCCGGTTATGGTGACTTCATTGCCGACACCCGCTCATGTCTGCGTGTTCTCGGAGGCGCCGTGGTTATCATCTCCGCCATCTCGGGGGTCAAGGTGCAGACCGAGGAAGTCTGGGAATGGGCCAATGAAACTGAAATTCCGAGAATTGCTTTTGTCAACAAGATGGACAGGGAACGCGCCAATTTCTATCGGGCCATGGGCGATATGGAGAAGGCCCTGAAAGCCCGTGCAGTGGCCGTGCAGATGCCGCTTGGCGCCGAAGAAGATTTCGAAGGCGTCATCGATCTCGTAAAAATGAAGGCCTACCGCTACAGCAATGACGCCTCGGGCAAGTTCACGGAAGAGGAAATACCCGCGGAATACCTTGATGAAGCACGGGATTTGCGGGAAAAACTGGTGGAAACCGTTGCGGAGGCGTATGACGCCCTGACGGAAAAATTCCTCGAGAACGGTGAACTCAGTGAAGAGGAAATCGTGGACGGCCTACGGGTCGGCACCCTCCGTTTTACGTTCACCCCGGTATTCTGCGGTTCGGCATTAATGAACATCGGCGTCAACCAACTGCTCGACTACATGTGCCTCTGCCTCCCCTCCCCCCTGGACCGAGGCGGGGTTACGGGAACGGACCCGAAAACGGAAAAACTCGTCGAAAGAGCCCCCGACGAGAAAGAACCCTTTTCCGCCCTTGTTTTCAAAACGACTTCGGATCCCTATACCGGTAAGATCACCGTTTTCAGGGTTTACTCGGGAACATTGAATTCCGACTCCACGGTGTACAACCCGAATCGCGATTGCACTGAGCGCATCGGACAGATTTATGAACTGGAGGGGAAAAAGCAGAAACCCGTGAAGCAGGCTGTGGCCGGCGATATAGTTGCCGTTGCGAAGCTGAAGGAGACGGTTTCCGGGGACACTCTCTGCGATCAGGACAAACCGATCGTCTACGAACCGGGAAGATCTCTGGACCCGGTCATTTCCTACGCCATTCAACCGAAATCCAAAAATGACGAAGACAAGATACACGGCTCGCTGCAGCGCCTGATGGAAGAGGACCCGACCCTCAAACTGCGCCGGGACGAACAGACGAGAGAACTCATCATCTCCGGAATGGGGCAGGTTCACCTTGAAGTAACCATGGAAAAGCTCAAGCGTAAATTCGGCGTGGAAGTGGAATTGAAAACCCCGAAAGTTCCTTACCTGGAAACGATTCGCGCAAGTGTCAAGGTCCAGGGGAAATACAAAAAACAGTCCGGGGGTCGTGGTCAGTATGGAGACTGCTGGGTCGAATTTGCCCCACTAGGCCGCGGGGAAGGGTTCCAGTTCGAGGACAAAATCGTTGGCGGTGTCATTCCGAAAACGTATATACCCGCGGTGGAAAAGGGAATCCAGGAGGCTTCACAGGAAGGCTCTCTTGCGGGGTACCCGCTGGTCGACTTCAAGGCCAGTCTCTATGATGGTTCATTCCACACTGTCGACTCATCGGAAATGGCGTTTAAAATTGCCGGATCCATGGCCTTCAAAAAGGGGATGGAATCGGCCAAACCCGTTATTCTCGAACCTATTCTGAAAATCAAGATTACCGTTCCCGAAGAGTGCATGGGTGATATCATCGGTGACCTCAACTCCAGACGCGGCAAGGTTTCGCAGATCATACGTGCAGTCGTACCCATGTCCGAAGTTCTTGCCTATGCAACGGACCTTCGGTCCATGACAAGCGACCGCGGCCTCTTTACCTCTGAATTTTCCCATTACGAAGAGGTCCCGAGCCATCTGGCACAGAAAATCATTAACGAAGCCACTGCGGGCAAAAACGCGTAAACTGCATCAACCGTTAGAACGAGAGGAACGAACCATATGAAGCGGTTTTTGACAAAAGGATTGAAAAGCGTTAATCATGTAACCGGAGAGGCCGGCAAGATTCACAAGGGGCTCCTGCTGCTGGTGTTTGTTGTTCTCGCCGCCGCCGGATACATATACTACTTCACCGACATGGCAGGTCACGACACCGATACGGTGTCGATCGCCCCGGTTTCTTCCCTGGTAAAAAAACCTTTGCCGCCCCGTTCAGCCATTCCCGAAGACATCCGGGAACCAGAGCCCGCAACACCTTCGCAACAGGCGGCCTTGCCGCCTGAAAGCACTACCGGCGCCGGAAAACCGGCGCCGGTAGTGCCGGCTCAAGCGAAAAAAACCATTTCTGCCGCGGAACAGGCTGCAAAACAAGCAGCCGAGAAAACAGAGGCTGAAAAAACTATTCAAAAGCTTACCGTTGTGAAACAGCCGTTGAAGACAGTACCCTCGAAGACCACCCAGGTAAAAACCGCTTTTTCAAGCGGTTCAAAAAACACCGATACCATGAAGCCTGATTCAGGCCGGGAAAAAATGCATGCCACGACACCCGCCAAGCCGGCAAAAGGCGCTTATACATTGCAGATCGGGGTCTTTGCAACTGAGAAGGGACTTGCTGCTGAAAAAACAAGGCTCAAATCTGCAGGGCTGCAGCCGGTAATCATCAAAGGCCCCAAAAAGATGGAACCTATGCACAGGCTTTTCATCGGGGAATTCGACAGTTATCCCGAAGCATCGATAGAACTGCTTAAAGTCAAAAAAATTTCGGGCGATGCTTTCATACTCCCTGAAAATGAAAAATTCGTGCTCTATGCAGGCTCCTATTCAGTGCAGGAGCGTGCAAAGAAAGAGCAGGATAGGTTGAGCGAAGGGGGCCTCAAACCCGTCATACGTAAGACAAACGTCCCGGTAGCCACATACAGATTGACGGCTGGAAACTTTCCGGACAGGAAATTCGCAGAACATGAAGCTGAACGTTTGAAGAAAATGGGGATCAAATCCACTGTGGTCACTTCGGGAATGTAGTGGATATGCAGGAATCCCAGAAACCAAAACTCAAAATTTCCTCACGGGCAGCCGTTTTCCTGCAACCGGAGACCCCACGGGCAGAAAAAATTAAAGCAGCACAGGGAGAAATCCCTCTGACGACATCCGATCTTATTGCGGTGCTCTTGTATTTGAGCCGCGATCCTGATAACGAGGTAAAAGAATTTGCCATCAGGACGTTGCAGAGCATCGATCAGGATTCCCTTGTCGGCGTTTGTTCAAATCCCGACACGCATCCTCTCATTCTCCATGTCCTGGCACGGTTCCATTTCAGGAACGCGATGATAAGCGAGAGGATTGCCCTGCATCCGAACACAGACGTCTCGACGCGGACGTTCCTCACCGAGAACGAGGCCGAAGCACCGAATTATTTTTTTGAGCCGGCGGCAGAAGATGAACCAGGGAAGGAAAACGCCGGAAAGGAAACAACGGTGTCAGAGATCCCCCTCCCCT
>JAGFXO010000013.1 GCA_017861285.1 Geobacteraceae bacterium
TATCCTTTCCCGACCAATGAATTGGTGGGCGAAACAGGGATCGAACCTGTGACATCCAGCTTGTAAGGCTGGCGCTCTCCCAGCTGAGCTATTCGCCCTTCTTTTTGGCGGGGTCGACGGGACTCGAACCCGCGGCCTCCGGCGTGACAGGCCGGCGTTATAACCAACTTAACTACGACCCCGAAAAAATATTGTTTGTTACGACATTTCTGAATCTGGATCAGCGGCGAAATGACGGAATCGCCTTTACTTCATACGCTTCACACCCTCTGCATCGCGCCGAGTATATATAGCAAAGTGGGTCTCCTCGTGTCAAGCTATTTTTCTGCGCGATGACTCGTCATGCTGCTCTTCCGCACTGACGATCAGGCGGATTCCGCGACGTTTTCATAAACTATGATGGGCTTTTCCTTGTTATAGATGACATCCTCATTTACGACAACTTCCTTAACCATGCTCTGGGACGGAATTTCATACATGACATCCAGCATGGCATTTTCAAGGATGGAGCGAAGTCCCCGCGCACCGGTCTTGCGTTTAAGGGCCTCGCGGGCAATTGCAACCAGGGAGCCGTCGGTGAATTTCAGTTTAACATGCTCCATCTCGAAGAGCTTCTGGTATTGTTTTACCAGAGCGTTTTTCGGTTCTTTCAGGATCTGGACCATCGCTTCCTCGTCCAGTTCAGAGAGCGTCGCCAGAACGGGGAGACGTCCGACAAACTCCGGAATGAAGCCGAATTTCAGAAGGTCCTCGGGGGTGACATCCTTGAGGAGTTCTCCCGACCTTTTTTCGACCTTCTTTTTGACATCGGCACCGAATCCTAATGTTTTTACGCCTATACGCTGCTGAATGATGTTGTCGAGGCCGGCAAAAGCTCCGCCGCAAATAAAGAGTATATCGGTTGTATCAACTTTCAGGAACTCCTGTTGCGGATGTTTTCTCCCCCCTTTGGGAGGAACACTTGCGACGGTTCCTTCGATGATCTTCAGGAGAGCCTGCTGTACGCCTTCACCCGAAACATCTCTCGTTATGGAAGGGGAATCGGATTTGCGGGCAATCTTGTCGATCTCATCGATATAAATGATGCCCTTCTGTGCCCGCTCCACATCATAATCAGCCGCCTGAAGCAGATTGAGAATGATATTCTCCACATCTTCGCCGACATAACCGGCTTCCGTCAGGTTGGTCGCATCTGCCATGGCAAACGGGACCTTGAGTATCCTGGCCAGGGTCTGGGCGAGGAGCGTCTTTCCGGAACCGGTCGGTCCGAGAAGGAGTATGTTGCTTTTCTGCATCTCCACATCGCCCGGCTTTTTGACGAGTTCTATCCGCTTGTAATGATTGTATACCGCAACGGCAAGTATTTTTTTAGCCCGCTCCTGTCCTATGACGTATTCATCGAGAACGTCCTTTATCTCGGCAGGTTTGGGAAGCTTTTTTATGTCGGGCCCGAGGGCCTCTTCGAGCTTGGTTTCTTCCGCTATGATGTCGTTGCAAAGCTCTATGCACTCGTCGCAGATATAAACCGTAGGACCGGCGATAAGTTTTTTTACCTCATCCTGGCTCTTTCCGCAAAAGGAACAAGTCAGGTTGTTCGATCTATCGTCTCGTCTGTTCATCGGGAGCCTCCCGTAACGGCGTTTCTGGTGATTATATCGTCTATGATACCATAATTTTTAGCGTCTTCACCAGACATGAAATAATCCCGTTCCGTATCCGCAGCCACCTTTTCCAGGGGTTGGCCCGAGTGGTCCGCCAAGAGCTGGTTCAGGCTCATTTTCATGCGCAAAATTTCCTGTGCGTGTATATGGATATCGGTTGCCTGACCCTGAAACCCCCCGATGGGCTGGTGAATCATGATTCTTGAATTGGCAAGGCTGAACCTTTTTCCCTTTTCCCCGGCGCACAGCAGCAGAGCAGCCATCGAAGCGGCCTGTCCAACGCAGATAGTTGATACGGGCGCCTTTATATACCTCATTGTGTCGTAAATAGCCATTCCTGCTGTCACGACACCACCGGGAGAATTTATGTAGAGATGAATGTCCTTGTCGGGGTCTTCAGCTTCCAGAAAAAGAAGCTGGGCAATGATGAGGTTTGACATCGTGTCATCGATTGCGCCCCCAAGGAATACAATCCTGTCCTTCAGCAGCCTCGAATATATGTCATAGGACCTTTCGCCCCTGCCGCTTTGTTCCACTACGATCGGTACAAGCATAACTCCTCCGCTTCTATTTGCTGGAAGCCTCTGGCTCTTCCGTTATCGAGGCATTCTCCGCCAGGAATTTAATGGTCTTTTCTTCCCTCAACTGTTTGATGAGGGCTTCTTTGGCATAGGAGTTCTTCTCGTAAAATTTTTCTACGACACCGGAGTCTTTATTGGCTTTTTCGGAAATATCCAGGATTTTCTGCTCAATTTCAGCCGGTTCGACTACTATTCCCTCTTTTTTCGCAACAGCTTCCAGCAGCAAGGTCCCTTTGACTTGCAGGACAGCTGTATCCCTGTAATCCTGACGGATTTTCTTTTCGTCGGAGCCTATGGCGGCTAAAGTCAGATTTTGCATTGCCAGATCATGGGCTATGTTGTCAACCAGGAATTGAAGCTGTTTTTCCACGAGGGCTTCGGGAACTTCGATCGGGTTTTTTTCGATAAGTTCCTGCACCAGGCGATCATGCATACGGGATTCTATCTTTGATTTTTCCTGGGTTTCGTACGATTCCGACAACTTGGCCTTGAGCTGATCAAGAGTTTCAAACTCGCCTATCTGGCTGGCAAAATCATCATCCAGCGGGGGGAGTTCTTTGGTTTTGATGTCTTTGATTTTGACATCGAAAGTAACTTCCTTGCCGGCGAGTTTGGTGACGAAATAGTCTTCGGGGAAGGTTACCTTTATGGTGCCTTCATCCCCGGTCGACATCCCGACAACCTGGTCTTCGAATCCGGTAATAAAACTGTTGGAGCCCAGTTCGAGCATATAATCGATTGCGGAACCGTTCTCAAACGGGGTGCCGTCCACATAACCGGTGAAATCGAGGGTAACAATATCTCCGATAGCCGCGGGGCGCTGCTCATCAAGAGGCTTGATCTGCGCCATGCGGGTCTGCATCTCCTTCAGCCTGTCAGCGACAATTTTCTCATCTGTCGTATAAGCATCTTTGCGTATCTGCAGCCCCGTATAATCCTTCACCTCTATTTCAGGAAGAATTTCAACCGTTGCTGAATATTTGAGCGGTTCGCCTTTTTTCACTTCATCGCTTTCAATCGATGGGGGGGACACCGCGACAATTTTCTGTTCGTCAAGGGCTTTGAAGTAGGTTTCGCTTACCAGGTTATGGAGGACATCTCCGGCCATTTTGCCGCTGAAATGTTTTTCGAGGACGCCCTGGGGCACTTTTCCTTTCCTGAAACCTTTCATGGCGGCCGTCTTCTGGATCTGAAGATACACTTTCCCGATTTCTTCCGTCACTCTCTCAGCGGGGATTTCGAAATTGAGCTTCTTTTTTACCGGACTTACGTCTTCAACATGTACGATCATGAAGGAAACCTCTCTGTATGATTAGTTTGATAATTCCTGGCCAGGAAAAGAACCGTCTGTCATTCCGGGCTTGCGTCTGGCGGGAGGCTTGGACACACGGAATATCTGTATGGATGGTGCGAGAGGGGGGAGTCGAACCCCCATGGTTGCCCGCTGGATCCTAAGTCCAGTGCGTCTGCCAGTTCCGCCACTCTCGCAGGCTCAATATACAAACAAGCCCCGCTTGTGACGGGGCTGGATTTTATGGGGTGGCTGATGGGATTCGAACCCACGGATGAACGAGTCACAGTCGTTTGTGTTAACCGCTTCACCACAGCCACCATAAGAATATTTGGTACGCCTGAGAGGATTCGAACCTCTGACCTACGGATTAGAAGTCCGTTGCTCTATCCAACTGAGCTACAGGCGCAGAGTTGGTCGGGGTGAGAGGATTCGAACCTCCGACCCCCTGCTCCCAAGGCAGGTGCGCTAGCCAGGCTGCGCTACACCCCGTTGAAACAACAGTTACTACCATATACCGGGCGTTGATGCAAGTGTTTTTTTATGGGGTTTCCGCACTGAAGAAAGTTGTGCCCGAATAGAGCAGAGTGCATCACCTGGATTGCAGAAAAAAATTCTTCAAGTTTGCAAGCGCCTTGCCCCGATGGCTTATTTTGTTTTTGACCTCATGGGGTAGCTCCGCAAGTGTTTTGTTGTATTCAGGGATAAAAAACAACGGGTCATAACCGAAGCCGGATGAACCCCGCGGTTTCTCCAGGATTAAACCCTTCAATTCACCCGCAAACGTATAACACGAACCGTCCGGGAAGCAAAGTGCCACCGCGCAATGAAAAGCTGCCGACCGATGTCCGTCCGGAATGCCGTGAAGCTCGGCGAGGAGCTTCGCGTTGTTTTGTTCGTCGTTGGCCCCTTCACCTGCAAAGCGGGCCGAATGAATGCCCGGCTTCCCGTCAAGTATGTCAACGGCCAATCCGGAGTCATCGGCAAGTACGGGTTTATTTAATATCGAAGCAGTTATACGGGCTTTTTTTACGGCATTCTTTTCGAATGTGTCCCCATCTTCGATTATTTGGGGCAGACCCTGAAAGTCAGCCAGCGAAAAAAGCGTGCAAACATGACCTTCGAGAAGTTGCCGTATCTCTTTGAGTTTTCCGGGGTTGCGGGTTGCCACGACGAGCTCTTTCATTGCCCGAGAGCCGCTTTCTGTATATCGAAAAGTCTTTTGATGCCGGTTATTGCGAGAGATCGCATGATATCCATTTCATCAATGCTGAAGGGTTTTATTTCCGCCGTTCCCTGCACCTCGACAAAACGATTCGAAGAGGTCATCACAAAGTTCATGTCGACTTCGGCTGTCGAATCTTCCTCGTAATCGAGGTCGAGCAGCGGTTGCCCGTTAATTATTCCGACACTTACCGCGGCGACAGCTTCCTTGAGGGGGTTTGAAGGTATGAGGCCTTTTGTCACCAGTGCTCGCGTGGCATCGGCCAGGGCAACGTATGCACCGGTTATCGAGGCGGTACGAGTTCCTCCGTCGGCCTGGATGACATCACAGTCAATGAAAATAGTTCTCTCTCCGAGCAGGGCAAGGTCTGTCACCGCACGCAGCGAACGGCCGATAAGTCGCTGTATCTCATGGGTGCGTCCGCCGACCTTGCCTTTGGATGATTCGCGGGCCGAGCGGGTATGTGTCGCTCTCGGCAGCATCGAATATTCGGCGGTAACCCAACCGCTGCCTTTGCCGCGGAGAAACGCAGGGACTGAATCTTCAACCGAGGCGGTGCATATCACTTTTGTATCGCCGAATTCGATAAGTGTTGAGCCTTCAGCATGCTTGATGTAATTCCTTGTTATTCTAACGTTTCTCAAACTGTCCGCTGTGTGATTGCCAGTACGCATTGATTGCTCCACGGTGAAAAGTTTCAATCTGGATTAGGTTAAAAAGGCCGGAAATCTCCCGCATGTATTGCGCTGTCAAACGCCGGAATCCCGTCAGCCGCAGGAAGGTTCACACATAATCTTCCGTCACTTCACAGGCTATCGTAAGTGGTTGACCCTTGTCAATACGAATGTCTTCAATTATTTCTTACGATAAAATACACCAGAGTCATCGCGGGGAAGGCTGATAGCTTCTTAGCAGGGTACCAATTTTCGGGGAGGGGTGCCGGTCAACGAAAATTCCGATAAAAGCCTCTCCGTCAGATCCTTCTCTGTTTCATTATGGATCTTGTTTCCAGGGTGGATATCGTCCAGCTTTCCACCTGCCGTCATGCCGTGTCCTCCGGCCGTTCCCTTACCGGCAACCAGTCTTTTGATCATTTCACCGGCGTTTACTTCGTGGCTTGTAGTCCGCATGGAAAGGATTACCGATCCTTCATAATGCCCCATGGCCAAAATGGTTTCAATGCCTTCCAGCCTTACAAGGAAATCCGCAATTTCCGCAACAGCTTCCGGATATTGTATATCCAGTAAATTGACTACCATGATCTCCCCGTATATTTTGGCATTGTTCATTGCATTATGGATAATCAGGAAATGTTCCATCGGCAGTTTGGGGTGGGCAATTTCATAGAGAAGTTTCTTGTTCGTCAGCGGGAATAAAGCAAGATATGCATCCCTGTCCGGTCTGTTCGCCTCTCTTCCCAGGTCCTGGGTTTCCGACTTGATCGCATAGAACAGGGCGGTAGCCAGTTTGGTTCCGATATAGACATTCTGGGCCACCAGATATTCATAAAGAATGGTTGCGGTCACCCCGTAGTCTTTCCGGATATCCGCCCACCTGCAGTCTCTGCTGCTTTGGAGAAAGGGATGATGATCGATGACGATGTCCACCCTGATTCCGGCCGGCAGAGAATTGTTCCCTGTTCCGGGCTGCGTGTCCAGCATGCATATGATGTTGAACTCGCTCAAGTCGAGGCTGTCGAGACGAGTCAGGCATATTTGCAGCTCTTTTGTCATGGAAATATTTTCGCTTCTCCCTATGATCCCTGAGTATGCTATAACTGCGTCCCTGTTTATTTTTGTAACGAAGAGGTGCGAGAGCGCCATGGCGGATGCCAGACAGTCCGGGTCAGGATGGTCATGTATGATGATGAGTATTTTCCCTTTCCCCCGTGCCCATGTCAGCATTTTATCCGTATAAGTTTTTGTTTGGCAGAGGTCTTGCGGTTTTTTATCTCCTAAAGTCATTTTGCCCTCGTTCGTCGTTCGATACTAACGAACTATACATCGGGTTGGGAGAAAAACAAGAAATGGACGCGGTCGCATGACAAAAAAACACACATCATCAGCTCCCGTGTCTGGGAAGGGCAGCTAAATAGTTGACAATAATGGTAGGGTATGCTATTCGACTAGTTATTGTCACATAGGACGAAAATCCCCGGAACGAGGAAACCATGTTCAAGAAAGTACAAGAAGATGTCCAGGCAATATTCGATAGGGACCCGGCGGCAAGAAGCATCATGGAAGTGCTATTCTGTTATCCCGGTCTTCATGCGGTCTGGCTGTACAGAATCGCCCACTGTTTCTGGGTGCGAAAATGTTTTTTTCTTGGCAGATTCATTTCCCATCTGGGGAGGTTTCTCACGGGTATCGAAATACACCCTGGTGCCACCATCGGCAGAAAGTTTTTTATCGACCACGGGATGGGCGTGGTGATCGGTGAAACTGCCGAAATCGGTGATAATGTAACCCTGTATCATGGTGTGACCCTTGGGGGAGTCAGTCTCGAGAAGGTCAAGCGGCATCCGACCATTGGGGACAACGTCGTGATAGGTTCCGGAGCGAAGGTGCTGGGTCCGTTCCTGGTAGGGAAGGGGAGCAGGATAGGTTCAAACTCGGTAGTCGTCAAGGAAGTGCCGCCGAACTCCACAGTTGTCGGTGTCCCGGGACGAATCGTGATGATATCGGACAAACCCCAGGAAAAAACAGATCTGGAGCACGGGAAACTGCCTGATCCGGAGGCCAAGGCAATTGCCTGCCTGTTTGACCAGATAAGGGAGTTGGAACGAAAATTCGCTGAATTGTCCAGAGAATATGAAAAGCTCAAGGAAAATAGTAATACTGGCGGAAAATAATTAGTTTGTCGGTAGTCACAGGTTCTTTACGGGTATTACATGAAAAAAGCTGCCATAACGACGCTGGGATGCAAGACAAACCAGTTTGAATCGGCCGCCATGGTCGAATCACTGGCTAAGATGGATTATACGATTGTTCCCTTTACCGATTGCGCCGATATCTACGTAATAAATACCTGCACCGTCACTGCAAAGTCGGATGCGGAATCGAGGAGGCTCATCCGCAGGGCCCGAAGGCAAAATCCATCTGCGAAAATTGTCGTCACCGGATGTTATGCTCAACTGGCACATGGAGAGATACGCGAGTTGCCAGGCGTAAGCATAATTCTTGGAAATAATGAGAAAAAAGATTTGGTCGGAATCCTTGAAGAACTGGAACAGGAACAGATTGTCAGGGTCTCCGATATCGCCAAGGAGCGGCGTGCCGATGCGATCGTGCTGGAAACCTTTTCGGAACATACCAGGGCGTTTCTCCAGGTTCAAAACGGGTGCGATTCCTACTGCTCGTACTGTATCGTTCCCCATGTTCGTGGCTCGAGCCGCAGTGTGATGCCGGATGAAGCCGTCGATGGGGTCATGGCGTTTGCCGGAAAGGGCTTCAAAGAGGTAGTTCTTACCGGGATTCACCTGGGCATGTACGGGATTGACCTCGATCCCCGCACGAGTCTCCTGGACCTTTTGTCCGCTATAGAGGAGTGCTCCGTCATAGCCCGGCTTCGCATAGGATCTCTGGAGCCCGCTGAAATTCCCGATTCGCTCATCACGTTCCTTGCCGCTTCAAAAATTGTCTGCCCGCATCTGCACATACCACTGCAAAGCGGTGATGACCGGATACTCGGCTCGATGAATCGCCACTACACGACCCGGTTTTACCGGGAAACCATAGAGAAGATTATGGTTGCCATTCCGGATGTCTGCATCGGGACGGACATTATTGCCGGATTTCCCGGTGAGACTGACAAGGAATTCAACAATACCATGAAATTTCTCGAATCCCTTCCCCTCGCATATTTTCATGTTTTTCCGTTTTCCCCGCGGGCGCAGACCCCTGCAGCGGGTATGAGCGGGCAGGTTCACGGAAGTGTCGTCAAGGAACGGGCAAAAATACTCAGGGAATTGTCAAATGCCAAGAAAATGAGCTATTATAACAGGTTCCTGGGCAGGGAATTGCCGGTGCTCGTGCAGGGCAGGGAACCGGACGGTTCTTTCAAGGGGTTGTCGCGCAACTACATTCCGGTCCGCATGATCGGGGACGGCAATCCCCTCAACACAGAAGTTAAGGCAACAATAAGGGAAGTTGACAAGGAATTTGTCAGGGGTGAAATGATTTCCTGACCTTCTTCAGTGAGGGTGCATACTACCGGTCTCATTTGCCGATAATAACTTCACCCGTATTGGTGATCAGTTTTGCGGGAAGCTGAAACACCCTTTTGAATATGCCAAAAACTCCTTTGGCAAGTGATTTGACGGGGATGGCGTTTACTTGCGGATTACCCCAACTCCCCTTCGCTTCGAAGTATGCGGTTACCAGGCTTTTGTTCTTGCCTGTCAGAATCCAGCCGGCAATCGGTATTCTGCTTAATACCTTGTCCACAGTCTGCAAAGGTTTTACCCCTACTGTCAAATCAAGCTTCTCTTTCGGCAGATCCCACGTTCCTATGACGGAAATATTCATTGCATCGCTGTCGATAAACAGATCCGTTGTCTCGATGACCCCATTTCGAAGCGCGAACGTCCCGGTTATCTTATTGTACGGCATCCCTCCCGAAACCATGTCGGGAAGCTTGAATTTCAGCAACTGAGAAACATTGAGTATTGAAAATATCTTCGAAAGCACCGCAAACTTTCGCAGACTGCCCTCGGTACATTCGAGTTCGACATTCCCGGAAGCCGTTTTCTTCAATGAACCGAAATCGTTTCCCCCGGCGGTTACTTCTCCCTGCAGTGATATGGCCCCGGTCATCTCTCTTTCGGCCTGCAGGGATTGCATCAGTTGCGCGGCGGAGATATCTTTTATGTCGAATGCCATCTGATACTTCGGATTTCCGGCTTTGGAAAAATCCGCAACTCCTTTCGCCGATACACTCCCTCCGAGGGCATTCACGTGCATAGGCTGGATATATGCAATTCCGTCTTCCAGTTTTACGGCAGTTCTGAGCTTTTCGAATGCAAACTGTTTGACTTTCCCTGAGTCTACATCGATAGTGACTTGGCCGGAATAGGCGGCCCGCGGTCTATCCCTGCCTTTTCCCGGTTCGGGATACTGCAGAAACATGATATCGTCCAGTTCCAGGTACGGTGAGGTTATCGCCACGTCAACCTTCGGGTTGCGAATGTCTTCTATTGTTCCATGCACCTCGAGGATCGATTTGTTTATCTGCGCCGTGAGGTTTCTGATGCGCACATTTCTGTCTTTGTAAACGACGCTGCCTTGTACTTTTCGTGCGGTAACTGTCTTTGCCTTTCCGCCAATACCTATATCCGAAAAATCCAGAAGCGGTATGGAAAAGTCAATATCCATGGAGGGGTTTCTGAATCCGGACACGCTGCCACTTGCAGAGAATGTCGAGTTTCCAAACTTGGCCGTTAGCATAGATGTGGAAAGGGTATTTTCGGCAAACCGTACAGTGCCGTTCACATTCTCCACATATTTCATTTTCTCCGATGGTTTCAGGGAGACACCCGCAAGAAGGATGTCACCGGACAGACTGAGGTTTTCCGGCTCCCTTCCACTGATTTTCCCCTGGATTGAGGCTTTTACCTTGCCCCGGGGGGTGAATTTCACTATCCGGGGGACCATGGGCGCTACGTCGTGAATCGGGAACTGGTTCGAGTTAACGGAAAACCCTATCGGTTTTTCCCCCGCAAAAGGGTAGATTGCCGTTGCGGCCAAAGACAGTGAGTTGAGCGTATAGTGGAAGGCCGCGAGTTTTGCCTCTTCTTTGCTGATGCTGCCGCTGAAGGTGAGGCTGTTAACCTGCCCTGCCGGTTTGCTGATAATATCAGAATGTTTGTAGGCGGCTGAGGTAAGGTCCCATTTTCCGCTCAGAAGATAGTTCGAGGTTTGGCCGTTACCTGACAGAAATAATGCCGATGGTCCGCTAAAGCTCAGTTTGCCGCGTTTCCCCCGCTCAAGCAACCATGCCACATCGTGCTGGGCCGGAGTCATTTTCATGGTGAATGGGTAGCTGCACGGTGCATCAATGGGGTAATCCGTTATTCTGCCTTCGAGCGTAAACGGTGATTCTCCGAAACGCCCATCCATGCCGGAAAGGATGAAATCCTTGCCGCGCAGCGCAAGATTGCCTCGAATGCCGTTAAATGTCGGTGTGTCGCTTCCGAAAGCGACGAGACCGTCTTCGACCGTCCCCCTGATGGAGAGGACGTTATAATTCGTCCCCCTCTCCATATGGGCAATCTGGCTGATCCTGCCTTTGAGCGTTCCCTCCTCCAGACGGTACGCTCCACCCCGGATATGCTGTTCGATGAATTCGGAGGTGTCATTCGGGATAATCCCGTATGGGATATATTTCCCGAACTCTTCCAGGCGAAAAGTACCGGTTGTTGCCTTGGCGGCAATAAAAAGGTCCCCGCTGTGAATATCCTTCAGCGTGCAGCTTCCATTAACGGCAAGGTTGTCCACCTTCACCGCCAGATGCTTTACATCGATGCCATTCGGAGCCAGTTCCATATCATATTTGATCTGGACTTCTTTGGGAGTGAGGGTGGAATGGAATACACCGGGAAAGTCAAAAAACAGGTTCGTCACTGTCATGGTTCCCCGGGAGGAAAAGTCGTATATTCTGCCTTTGAAGGTTGAATCGATATTCACCCGGCCGAGAATTTTGCGGAAAGGTACATATGGGCTGTAGTAATCCCAGTAATGGGCGGCATTCAGGTCATCCGCCGCTATTTTTATGGTAAAATAGGAGTCACTCAGCGGTTTGCCCTTTGGCGGGAGCCTTACCTTTCCTTTGGATGAGAAGGTGGAATCCCTGCCTTTCTCCAGTATCGTTGCCGTAAGGTCGAAATCGGAGCTTTTTCCTCTGGTTACGTGGTTGACGGAAAAATCGAGATTTGCAAGGGTTGTGGCTACCCCTCGTCCCGCCGCCCGGTCATCCAATGATACGGAACCGCTCCTGATTCTAATTGTTTCCACCCGCAGTGCGACTTCGTCCTTACTACCCTCGAGGATATCGCTGCAGTTAAAGGCGCCGTCAGGATAGCGAATCAGGCTGAAACGGGGTTTTTCCAGTTGTATTTTCTTTATCAGAACCTTTTTCCCCAGCAGGGGCAGCAACGCGATTTTGACGGCAAGCCTGTCTGAAGAGGCAAAAATGGATTTTCCGTCTCTTTCCATGATGACCAATTTTGTGAAGGTGAAGCTCGGACCATATTTTAATGAAAATGCCCCGTATTCATAGGTTACGCGTCTTTTCAGCGAGTTCTGAACTGCCTTTATGATTTCGTCCCTATAGGTGTCCAGATGCAGGAGCCGGAAGTAGAGAACAGCGCTCCCGGCAATGACGGACAGCAGCATCACGGCACAAAGGGATATGAGGATGATCTTTTTCATGCAATGTATTCCAGGATTTTCAGCACGCCATGGGATAAATGGATTGGCGCCGCAGGCTTAAGGTTTTGCAGAATGCCCTCAACATGAAGGTCGTGACCGGTTGAATAAACCCGGTATCGCTGTTCGCTGAGTATACTCTGCCCGCGGAGGGTGCGCAAGACATACTTTGCACGTGAATTGCCGCACCCGCTTGCATGGCCAATCTTTGCCTTTGCAAGAAAAGTTTCTCTCTGATACTATTGGGTAATTTATGAAAATAAAGCGGCTTGACATAGTTGGGTTCAAATCATTTGTCGACAAAACCACCCTTGATTTTCAGCGGAATGTGACCGCGGTTGTCGGTCCGAATGGTTGCGGCAAGTCGAATATAGTCGATGCGATACGCTGGGTGATGGGCGAGCAGTCTCCGAGAAACCTGCGCGGCAAAAACATGGAAGATGTTATCTTCGGAGGCAGCGAATCCCGCAAAGCCCTGGGGATGGCCGAGGTGTCTCTTGTCTTTTCAACCGAAGACGGCAGAATCCCGGTAAAATATCTGAATTACAACGAGATACAGGTGACCCGGCGGCTGTATCGAAACGGCGAAAGTGAATACCTGCTCAATAAAACGCCCTGCCGTCTGCTCGACATTGCGGAACTCTTCATGGATACCGGCGCCGGAGCAAGGGCATATTCCATCATCGAACAGGGTAAAATTGGAATGATCCTGCATTCCAAGCCGGAGGAGAGGCGTTTTCTCGTTGAGGAGGCGGCAGGTGTCGTCAAATACAAGTCGCGCAAACAGATAGCACTGAAAAAAATTGACGTTACCAGGCAGAACCTGGTGCGGATCAGCGATATCGTCGCGGAAATCAGGCGGCAGCTGAATGTCCTGCAGCGGCAGGCAAAAAAAGCGGCGAAATTCAGGGAATTCCGGGAAGAACTGAAGGACATCGATCTGCTCATTGCTGCACGGAGTTACCGCTCCGTGGAGAGGGGAAAAAAGCTTCTCGAAGAAGAACTTGCCGGTTTAATCACCATGATGGAAGCCTTCAACTCTGAACTGGCAAGCGAAGACCTGTCTCTTCAGGAGAAAAAGGTCATTGTTCTGGAAAAGGAAAAGGTCCTATCGTCCGCGCAGGAAGAAATATACCGGATCAGGGGAGAAGTGCAGGGCGCGGAAAACCGTCTCGAGTTCCAGAAAAAAGAACTGCAGAACCTTGACCGCCATCTGGCACGGTATGAGGAAGACGGCGTCCAGATGAAGCAGCGGCTTCTGGAAGCACAGCAGGAGCTGAATGGCCTCGAAGGCTTCAAGGAAACTTTCACTGCCGATATTGCCGGTGAAGAACGCAATCTGCTTGTTGCGGAGCAGGAACTCGAGGAGAAGACGAGGCAGGAAAGAGAGCGTGCCGGCCGTTTGGAAGAGGTCCGTCGCGAACTGTTATCGGTCCTTTCCGAGATTGCACAGTTCAATAATCAGCACTCAAATGCAACGAAAAGACTGGAGTCGCTTGAGGAAAGTTTCGAGCGGAACAGCCGGGAACTCGCCGCTATGCGTGAAAAACTGGCGGAAGCGAATAAAAGGGCACGCGAACTCGAGGCTGACCAGCGTATCCTTGCGGGGAAGAAAGAGAAAATCGCCGAGGAGTTGAGCGGGCTCAGGGTAAGGGATAGCCATCTGAAGGAACGCTTCACTGAAGTCGGGGGTACCTTACGGGAAAAACGCGAGCTGTTAAGCAAGAAGGAATCGAGACTGCATTCATTGCAGGAGCTTGAGCTCCAGTTTGCCGGGTATGGCCAGGGTATTCGATCACTTTTTCTCACCGACCGCTTCAAGGGTAATTTTGCAGGGGTCCTTGCCGATTTTGTCGAAATCGAGGAAACGTATGAGGTGGCACTGGAGACTGCTCTTGCTGAAAGACTGCAGTATGTTGTCTGCAGCCGGGAGGCGGATGCGCTGTCCGCCATCGACTACCTGAAGGAGACTGCAGGCGGCCGGTGCAGTTTTATCGTGCAGGGAGTTAATGCCGTCGCCGGACGGCAGGCTGTGAATGGCCTCGAAAGGATACTCGACAAGGTAACGATTTGCGGTGATGAGAAAATCATCGTGGAGTCTCTCCTGGAAAATGTCTTTATAACCGGTGATCTTGAGTCGGCTTTTTCCCTCAGCAGGCTGCATCCGCACTTGTCGTTCGTCACCCTCGGCGGCGACATGGTTGATGCGGGTGGCGTCATTCATGGGGGATCCACGGAGGCCGCCCAACAGGGACTGGTTCACAAGAAGAGGGAAATCAAAGTCCTCTCTTCGGAGGTAGCCGGGCTGGCCCATGAGCTGGAACATCTGGGCTCTCTCGAGAGCCAGTTGAATGAGGAACTGTCCGGGATAGAAAAGCTTGTGAGCGACCTGAGAAACAGCCTACATCTGGTGGAGATAGGCATTATCAACAATGACAAGGATTTGCAGCGTGCCCGCGAGGAGTGCCAGAGGATCGAGGAGCGGATTGTCATCAAAGGGCTCGAAGACGATCAATTGAGAGAGGAATGGGAATCTCTCGGTAGTGAAATTGCCTTCTCGGACCAGCAGAGAACCATCCGCGGGCTCAGAAAGTCTGCCCTGGAAGATGAAGTCGAGGAATTGCAGGAAATAATCCGGATCAGCAAATCAGATGTGGACAAAGCCCGGGAGGTGGTTACGGGACTGAAAGTCAGAGCGGCTGCCCTCAAGGAGAAACGTGAGGCTAACCTCCGGGCCATGAAAAGAGTCGAAGAACGCATCCAGGAATTCGGAGAAAGGATTGCCAACCAGGAAAAGGAACTGGAGAAGAGCGCGCAGGACAGGGAAAAGCTGCTGGCAGTAATCGCCACTAGTGATGAAAACCTGAAAAATTGCCTGGTCAGGCTTGCGGAAGCCGAAAGCTTCTACCTGTCGGAAAAAGAGAACTATGAGACAGAGTCCGGTATTGTGCGGGAATCCGAAGCCCGTTTGAAGGAGATACGCGATAAATCGGAGCAGGTCGGTAAAGCGTCCGCGGAGAAAACAATCAGGATTTCCGAACTCTCCATGCGCATGGCGCATATGGAAGAATCCCTCTTGGAAAAATATCGTACCGGGATTGATTCCGTTCTGTCGAAATATTCCGGCGTCGATTTTGACGAGACGGAAAAGCGCCGGCGCCAGGCTGAATTGCAGCGGCTTGTCGACGAAATGGGTGAGGTCAATCTGACGGCCATCGAAGATCACAGAGAATTGGAGGAGAGATACAATTTCCTCTCTTCCCAGAAGGAAGACCTCGAGAGTTCCATGCAGGGGCTGCAGCAGGCGATACAGCGGATCAACAGGACTACAAGGAAGAGGTTTCACGAGACGTTTATCAGGATAAATGAAAAGTTTCAGGAGATCTTTCCACGGCTGTTCTGCGGCGGCAAAGCCGAACTGAAGCTGACCAACGAGGAAGATCTGCTGGAAACAGGGCTGGATATCATAGTCCAGCCGCCAGGTAAAAAGCTTCAGAATATCAGCCTGTTGTCCGGAGGGGAGAAGGCTTTGACCGCCGTCGCCCTGATGTTTTCGATATTTCTCATTAAACCCACACCTTTTTGTCTGCTCGATGAAGTTGATGCACCTCTCGATGAAGCCAACATCAGGAGATTCAGCGACATGATCCGGGAGTTGAGTGAATCGTCCCAATTTATCATGATAACCCACAACAAGACTACCATGTCTTGTGCGGACTGCCTGTATGGTGTTACGATGGAAGAGCCTGGCGTTTCAAAACTCGTATCGGTAAAATTACATTAAGGAGAAGAGGGTGCCGTTCAAAACAATCCTCAGAGAATTGGTGGAAGCCGCTCCAGGGGCCGATGGCGCAATACTGACCGACTGGGAAGGAGAGGCCGTCGAGCATTTCAGCCTGGATGATGAGTACGAGCTCAAGCTGATTGGGGCTCACAAAGGTATTATCCTCAACAGGATCAGAGAGATCCAAGAGAAACTGTTGCCGTGCGAAATACATGAGGCGGTGATCTCTACCGGAACCCATCACGTCATCATCGGTGCGATAGGGAGCGATTATTCGCTTATCATGACCCTTGAAAGGAATGCCCTCGTCGGCCGGGCGTTATATGCATTTCAGCGATCCGTACAAGCGCTGAAAAAGGAGATTTGTTAGATGTCTGAAGAAAAGAGAAGTTTTTTCAGGGGGCTGGTCGGTAGATTGACCGGCGGTGATTCCCCCGGGGAGAACGTTCAGGAGCAAACAGAGGAAAAGGTCGAGAAGCCCGGTTTTTTCGAGAGGCTCAAGAAGGGGCTCAGCAAAACCCATGATACCCTGGTCGGGCGCATCGATTCGCTCTTGCTGGGCAACAAGCAGATTGATTCCGGGACGTTGGAGGAACTCGAAGAAATACTCATATGCGCCGACATCGGCGTGGCGACAACCACGGAACTTGTCGGTGTGCTTGAGCAGAGATTGAAAAGGGATGAATTGCGGGATGGTGAAGCCCTGAAAAAAGCCCTGAAGGAGGAAATGCTCGCAAGGCTTTCGCAGCAGGCCCCCCCCATGAATACGAACACTGCGTCACCGTATGTCATTATGGTCATCGGGGTTAATGGTGTTGGCAAGACAACCACAATAGGCAAGCTTGCATGGAAGCTTGCCGCCGAAGGCAAGCAAGTTTTACTGGTGGCCGGGGATACCTTTCGTGCCGCCGCCGCTGAGCAGCTTGAAATATGGGGGCAAAGGGTAGGGGTTGATGTTGTGAGGCACAAGGAGGGGGCTGACCCTTCAGCCGTTATTTTCGACGGTTGCAAAGCCGCACTGGCCAGAAACAAGGATGTCCTGATTGTCGATACCGCGGGCAGACTCCATACCAAGGTAAACCTGATGGAGGAGCTTAAAAAGATACGTCGGGTCATGGGACGGGAGCTCCCGGGTGCGCCCCATGAAACCCTGCTTATTCTCGATGCATCAACCGGCCAGAACGCCGTCTCTCAGGCCAGACTTTTCAAGGAGGTGGCTGATGTGACCGGCATCGCTGTTACAAAGCTCGATGGGACGGCAAAGGGTGGGGTTGTTGTCGCTATCTGCAGCGAATTGAAAATACCCGTAAAGTATATCGGAGTAGGCGAAGGTTTAGAGGATCTCCGCGAGTTTGATCCAAACCAGTTTGTTGAGGCTATTTTCTGATAATTCGCCTTGACTTTTCCACTGCTATAAAATAGAATTTTCGCGTACGCAGGGGATTTTATGTCTAACGAGCTTTTTGAAGTTCTGGAAGAAAAAATTGGCAGTCTGTTGGAACAATACAGATCTCTCAAACAGGAAGTATTGCAACTGAGGGAAGAGAACAAGAGGCTTGCTGAAGAGAGAGAAGGTTTCAGGGAAAAAGTTGATGCCATCATCAGGAAGCTTGAGGGGGTATAGGACCCTTGGGTAGCTTGCATCGCATCAAAGTACTGGGCAGGGAATTGCAGGTAAGAGGCACGGCGACCCCTGAACGTGTCCGGAAAATTGAAGAATACATCAATAGAACTGTAGCAGAACTGGAAGCTTCAACGAAGAGTAATGATTCACTGGGAATAGCCATACTCGCACTGTTGAATATTACGGAAGCATTCCTGGAACTTTCAGCGGACAGTGAAAATCGCGGCAAAACGGTTGACGAGAGGATCACCCGTATGTTGCGGTGTATTGAAGATGCGGTAGGTTGAGAGTCAGGGTTTCTTTGCAAAACTAACACTTTATATATGTTAAATCCTGATACGCTGTGGAAGGCTTTATGTTTTTTCGGGGCATGCTTTTGCCGCTTTTCCCCTCACGCAATCGCCCCGTTTACTATTACGGTAACCTGTGAATCATATAAGATTTATGTTCAGAGGGTTTGCATAGTCGCTCCAATACATATCGCTATGACATAAAAGCCAGGCGGCTTTACCTGATCGGCTTCCCCAACGTATCCAGCCCTGATTATTCTCTCCGGTAAGCATCTCCCTTTGCGGGCTTCCTGCCCGTATACAGCACATGTATTTTCCTGTCACGTTGATGTTACGCCATTAACGCCATATGCCGAAAAAAAGTCTCAGAAAGCTCATGCTTGATAGGCGCAGGGCTCTTTCTGTCGCAGACCAGCGCAGAAACAGCAGGCTCATTCAAGAGAAACTGATTTTCCGCGCGGAATATGTCGCTGCGCATGTTGTGGCCCTCTACTCTCCAATCCATAACGAGGTTGAAATGGAAGGGGTGGTGGATCATGCCCTGTCTTCCGGCAAAACCGTCCTGCTTCCCGCTGTGTCGAAAGATGGCGGGCTCCTTTTCAGGGAGTTGACGAAAACATCATGCATGCATGAGGGCAAGTACGGAATTTTGGAGCCGTGTGTTTCGAACAGGGTATATGATCCTGCCGAGGCGGACATTATCGTTGTTCCCGGTATTGCATTCGATATGAAAGGACACAGGATCGGATACGGGAAAGGCTATTATGACAAGACGCTTCATCATCTGGAAGGGCAGGGAAGGATTATCGCCGTCTGCTATGACTTCCAGTTGGTCGATGTGATTGCGGGTGAGCCTCACGACGTGAAAATCGACCTGGTTATCACGGAAAAGAGGATTGTCTCTGCTTCCGGGACTGTTTAAACGGATAACCCGGCATATGCAAGGCTGGTTGCAACTCATAAGTACAGAGAACGTACCGGTGCTTCGGGCAATTTTCCCCTGACCTTTTTCAGGTCGGGAATTAACGATAGAGAAGGGGAGGAAACAATACATTGAAAATTGAACTTGCGATATTGTTGATACTGGTTGCAGCCGGTATAGGATTCGTTGTCGGAAATCTGCTGCGCAAGAAGCTTTCACAAGCTTTGGTAGCCAAAGCGGAGGATTCGGCAGCAAAAATACTTGAAGACGCGCGGCGCGAAGCTGATACCATCACCAAGGAAGCTTCCCTGCAGGCTAAAGACGCGGTCTTCCAGGCAAAAGCGGAATTCGAGCGTGAATCCAAGGATAAACGTCGTGATTTGCAGGCGTTTGAAAGAAGGATTCAGCAGAAGGAAGAGAATCTTGATAAAAAAGTAATGCTTTTTGACCAGAGAGACGCGGAGTTTTTCAAAAAGGAACAGGCACTCACCGCAAAAGAGCAAGCCCTGGCGCAGAAGGATGAAAAACTCGCTCAGCTGATTGATGAGCAGCGCATGAACCTGGAAAGGATATCGGGCCTCACATCCGAGGAGGCGAAAAGGGTTCTGATGGAGAACCTTGAAAATGAGGCCAAGCTTGATGCCGCCAAACGCATCAAGGTCATCGAAGAGGAAGCAAGAGAAACTGCCGATAAGAAAGCAAAGGAAATACTGTCGCTTGCCATTCAGCGCTATGCCGGCGAATATGTGGCCGAAAAGACGGTTTCCGTCGTGGCATTGCCTTCGGACGAGATGAAGGGTAGGATCATAGGTCGGGAAGGGCGCAATATCAGGGCGTTGGAAGCTGCGACCGGTATTGACCTAATTATCGACGATACCCCCGAGGCGGTTATTCTGTCCGGATTCAACCCAGTCCGGCGAGAAGTGGCCAAACTGTCACTGGAGAAGCTTATCGCGGATGGGCGAATACACCCCGGCAGGATCGAGGAAGTAGTGGCAAAATCCACGGAAGAGGTCGAACAGGCAATCAAGGAAGCCGGAGAACAGGCTGCTTTCGATCTCGGTGTTTACGGGATTCACCCCGAAATACTGAAGCTGATCGGGAGGTTGAGATACAGGACCTCATACAGCCAGAATGTGTACCAGCACTCTCTCGAAGTGGCATTCCTGTGCGGTATCATGGCTGAGGAACTGGGTATCAATGTAAAGCAGGCGAAGCGCGCCGGATTACTCCATGACCTTGGAAAAGCCGTAGACCATGAGGTCGAGGGTTCCCATGCAGTCATCGGCGCCGAACTTGCGAGAAAATACGGCGAGTCGCCCAAGATAGTACATGCCATCATGGCGCACCATGAAGATGAAAAACCAGCGACAGTGCTTGCTGTCCTGGTACAGGCCGCTGATGCGTTGTCGGGCGCACGTCCTGGAGCCAGACGTGAAATGATGGAGACGTACGTGAAACGCCTGGAGGATCTGGAGAAGATTGCAACGTCTTTCGGCGGTGTCACCAATTCCTTTGCCATTCAGGCCGGCAGGGAAATCCGTGTTATGGTGTCCAGTGAGGAAGTGAACGATGAGCGGGCATTGGTGCTGGCAAAGGATATTGCCAAAAAGATAGAAACTGAAATGACCTATCCCGGACAAATAAAGGTGAACGTCATCAGGGAGACAAGGGCTATCGAGTATGCCCGTTAAGATCCTCTTCATCTCGGATATTGTGGGCAAACCCGGCAGGCAGGCCGTCTCTTCGGAGCTTCACCGCATCGTCGACCGGCATTCCATCGACCTTGTGTCGGCCAACGGCGAGAATGCTGCCGGGGGGTTCGGAATAACCGCTGATATAGCAGGGGAGCTCTATGAACAGGGAGTTCACGTGATTACCAGCGGTAATCATATCTGGGACAAAAGGGACTCGTACGAATTTATAAACCGTGAAGAGCGGATTGTGCGGCCGGCAAATTATCCCGACGGTGCTCCCGGAAGGGGCAGCGCCATAGTAAAGACCGCCGGCGGTGTAAAAGTGGCTGTCCTCAATCTCGAGGGAAGGGTGTTCATGAATAATCTCGAATGCCCTTTCCGGGTTGCCGACAGGGAAATTGCACGATTAAGAGAGATTACTCCTATCATCCTGGTCGATTTTCATGCCGAGGCTACCTCCGAGAAACTCACTCTCGGATGGTATCTGAACGGCAGGGTCAGTGCCGTCATCGGAACTCACACCCATGTACAGACAAGTGATGAAAGAGTGCTGCCGGGTGGAACCGCTTATATTACCGATGCAGGCATGACCGGTAGTTTTGATTCCGTGATCGGTATCAAAAAGGAACTGGCTATGGAGAAATTCATTTCCCAGCTTCCCGTCCGGTTTGAGGTGGCAAAAAAGGATATCCGCGTCAATGCCGTGGTTGTTGAAATAGACGAGAACAGCGGGAAAGCCCTGGGAATCGAAAGGCTTTCCATTCAATGCGCATAACGGAGGAATAGTTTCATGTCTGTCGCTGAACAATTGGAGATAATAAAGCGTGGTGCCGTCGAAATTCTGCTGGAGAAGGAACTTCAGGAGAAAATCGATAAATCACTCAAAACCGGGGTGCCCCTGAAGATAAAGGCCGGCTTTGATCCTACGGCGCCTGATCTCCATCTCGGACATACGGTTTTGATACAGAAACTACGGCAGTTTCAGCTTTTGGGGCATGAGGTATATTTTCTGATCGGCGATTTTACCGGCATGATCGGTGATCCGACAGGAAAGACCGAGACCCGGAAAGCCCTGACCCGGGAAGATGTGCTGAAAAACGCGGAAACCTACAAGGAGCAGGTTTTCAAGATACTCGATCCGGATAAAACCAGGGTAGTCTTCAATTCGGAATGGTTGTCCACCATGATGGCATCGGACCTTATCGCCCTTGCGTCGAAATACACGGTAGCGCGGATGCTGGAGCGGGAAGACTTCAACAAGCGCTTCTCCAACCAACTCCCTGTCAGTATCCATGAATTCCTCTATCCCTTGATCCAGGGGTACGATTCGGTTGCGCTCAAAGCCGATATCGAGCTCGGCGGGACCGATCAGAAATTCAATCTTCTCGTGGGGCGGGAATTGCAGCGCGAATGGGGACTCGAACCGCAGGTCGTGATCACCATGCCTCTTCTGGAAGGTCTTGACGGTATCAATAAAATGAGCAAATCCCTCGGCAACTATATCGGCATCAATGAGCCGCCCGATGA
Source organism: Geobacteraceae bacterium (assembly GCA_017861285.1). Taxonomy (GTDB): domain Bacteria; phylum Desulfobacterota; class Desulfuromonadia; order Geobacterales; family Geobacteraceae; genus CAIWTU01. Next base: position 22,027 of record JAGFXO010000013.1, read on the forward strand.
AATCTTCGGGAAAATCATGTCCGTCTCCGATGAATTGATGCTTCGATATTACGAACTCTTGAGCGATTTGTCCCTTGCCGAACTGGATAAACTGAAAACAGGACTCAAGGACGGTACGGTTCACCCGATGGAGGCAAAGAAATCCCTCGGCCGGGAGATTGTAAGCCGCTATCACGGTCCCTCGGCTTCGGTGGCAGCGGAAGAAAGCTTTCTCAAGCGTTTTCGCGATAACCAGATTCCTGAGGAGATGGATTGCTTTCCCCTCACCATTGAAGGTGAGAAAATACTGCTGTATAAGGTGTTGGCTGAAACAGGCCTGGTAAAATCCAACAGCGAAGGACGGAGAGCAATTCAGCAGGGTGGAGTGAAGATAGATGGACAGAAGGTCGCCGATGAAAACTTCGAGCTTGCAGGCGGGAACGAGTACGTACTGCAGGTAGGAAAGCGCAGGTTCGCCAAGGTACGCCTCCAGTAGGTTCATGAAGAAATGCCACGCTGGGCCAGTGCGTCAGTTGGTCAGCAGCCGCATGCTGTTATCATGCTTGAGATTTCTTACAGTTTTTTCTGTATTCGCTCAGATATGTTCCGGGCTTCATCATTTTTTGAGTACGCCATAAAACACGTATAATGTAGGGTATCTGGGAAGGGCGGACCTGGCGGATCCAGTCCAGCAGGGATTTGTCCCCGGACGTGTTGAGAATGGAACGGCGCCAGGTTTCGGCGTAAAGTTCTAAAAACCGTTTAGCCCCCAGCTTCGGCTCCCACAGGAGATGGTGCATGTCGAAGTCTGACCATTCCGCCCCGGCGAGTCGGTCAGCGGACTTCCGATACAATTCGGTGCCGGGGAGGGGAGTAAGAAGGGTAAACCCCGACCGCTGCAGTCCGTGCTCTGCAACGAAATCCCACAACTCCCTGAAATCGTCCTCTGCCCAGTCGGGGTCGATCAGAAAGTTACCGTTAATGCCGTAACCCAGGGAGCGGGCTGTGCGAACCGCCTTCAGGCTTTCCCGTATCCCTGCATCCTTCGCAATTCCCGCCAGACCCTTATCCGATGCAAACTCGAACCCGAGGAATATGTCGAAATCCTTTGCCAAGGGGCGCCATGCTTCGAGCAGTCCCGGCCTGCGGGAAATAATGTCGGTGCGTGTCTGCACCAGAATCCACCTCTTGTATACACCTCCTTTTTTCAATGCTTCCGCAAGCTCGAGGCTACGTGGAGGGTTGTTCCAGAACAGATCGTCAGCCACGAAAATCGAGTCGCCGGTCGTGGCGAAATCCTCGACGACAGCCGCGATGCTCCGTTCACGATACGAACGGCCGTATAGCTGCCAGACGGAACAGAACGAGCAGCGGAAGGGGCATCCCCTGGCCGTCTCGATGAGCCATACCGGCTTGAACAGCAGGCAGTGATACCCGGAACGGTGTCTGTCGACAAGGTTTCGTGCCGGTAGTGGCACAAGGTCAAGGCTCGTTCTCTCGACAAGAGGGGGCGTATTGATCCACCCTTCCTTTGTCCTGATCCGCAAGGCAGGCGCTCTCCCAGGAGTACCCCCTTTTTGGAGGATATCCATCAGCGCCGGGACGACTTCCTCGCCGTCGTCCATGCAGATTGCGTCTATTGCATCGTCCTCAAGGGGTTCGCAACAGGCCATTGCCGCGTGGCCGCCCACGAAGATGAAGGATTCCGGCAGCGCCCTGCGTACCTCCCGAGCGGTTTTGACCACCCTGTCGTATTCCAGTGCATGCAGGCATGAAATCCCCACAACGCCGGGACGGACTCTGCGCAGCCATGTTGCGACCTTCGGGCGGAATCTGAGATCGGCGATAGTTACGGAGTGACCCTGTGCCAGGAGGGCCGCGCCGATATATTCGAGACCCAGGGGCTCGACACGGAAAAAGGGGCCGAGTCCGAACTGTTCGTTTCCTGGATGGGGACGAAGCAGAAGTACTTTCATGGTGCAGCTGCCGTATGTGAGTCTAAGATGATCTGCAACTTCAGCGACAATTTCCTCTCCTGAGCCATTATCAAGAAAATAAATCTATTGTCTTGCCCTGAGATACTGATCGGGCCAGGGAATATCCACGCCGAGAGAGCGTGCTGCATGGAGCGGCCAATAGGGGTCACGCAGCATTTGTCTGGCCAGGAAAACGACGTCGGCCTGGCCGGTTGCGATTATCTGTTCCGCCTGGGCGGGATCGGTTATATAACCGACTGCTCCGGTGGGCATGGAAAGTTCCTTGCGGATTGCCGCAGCGAAGGGAACCTGAAACCCCGGGCCGGAAGGAAACGGTTCATCGGGCACCACGAAACCGGAGGAGCAATCAATCAGATCAATTCCGAGGATTTTCAGCCGTCTGGCGAGGAGGACGGAATGTCCCAGGTCCCATCCGCCTTCCATCCAGTCTCTCGATGAAATGCGGACGAAAAGGGGAAATTCCTTCGGCCATGCGTCACGCACCGCTCTTGCAATACGCAAAGGGAAACGGAGCCGGTTTTCAAGAGTTCCCCCGTATTCATCTGAACGGTGGTTTGAAAGGGGCGACAGGAACTCGTGGAGCAGATATCCGTGCGCCATGTGGATCTCCACGACCTGGAAGCCCGCTTCATAAGCCCTGTGCGTAGCGGAGGTGAACTGTTCCTCGATTTTGTCAAGCTCTGCTGCCGCAAGCTCCCTGGGAACAGAATAGCCAGAATCGTAGGGAATGGCGCTCGGCGCAAGCGGCTGCCATCCCCCTTGTTCTGGGCTGATCGGACCGGCACCGCGCCACGGTGAATCCGTCGAAGCCTTGCGCCCGGCGTGTGCGAGCTGTATCCCGGGGACCGCCCCATGGTCCCGTATGAAGGAGGCGACCGGCTTGAACGCATCGGTGTGCACGTCGCTCCAGATACCGCTGTCATCAGGGCTTATTCTCCCGGTCGGACTGACGGCTGTCGCCTCGACCATGACCAGACCAGCCCCGCCGACAGCCCTGCTCCCGAGGTGCACCAGATGCCAGTCGGTAGGCAGTCCGTCACGACTCGAATACTGGCACATGGGTGAAACGAAAATCCTGTTGCGGAATGTGACCGTACGAAGGGTGAGGGGCGAGAAGAGCAATCTCATGGGATCTCCTGTTTTTCGGCTGGGACCTCGTGTAAAAAACAGGAAATACCATACAGGCGGGTTTGCCTGCTGTCAATAATTTCGAACGCGACATTGTGTCCAACCTTCACAGTGTAAGAAAAAATCCATCACCGCTCCGTCTAGCTCATACAGCTTAGCATCTCGCCTGGTGCAGCGCCTGATCCAGATCGGCGATGATGTCTGCGGGGTGCTCGGCTCCCACACAGAGGCGGACCATGTTAAGAGGGATGTTCGCCAGAGAACGCCCTTTGTCCCCCTGTTGCTGATGCGTCGATATGGCCGGGATGGTTGCAACGCTTTTTATGCGCCCCAGGTCGGTCGCCCGCCATATGCGCTGCAGCCCATCGAAGAAATGGCGGGTCTTGGCCGGTCCTCCCTTGACGCAGAATGACAGCAGATGACCGTACCGGTTGACCGGTTTTCCGTACTGTTCGTCGAATTCCGCATCAACCAGCCACATGTACCTGGAGGCCAGATCGTGCAGCGGATGATTGGGGAGCCCAAGGTATTGAACGCTCTCGACCGCCGGGTGTGTCTCGAGAAAGCGCGCTACCACCATTGCATTTCTGCTCATCAGGTCCATCTTGGAACGCAGGGTCCGCATATCGTTCAGGGTCATTACGGCCTGCATGGGATGCAGGTTTGGTCCGAAGTCGCGATTTTGCTGGTACTTGATGTGCAGTGAGAAATCGGTTTTGAGCTGCTCGTCATCAATAGCCGTGACCAGGTTCTTGCGTGCTATCACCGCTCCGCAAACTCCGAAACCGCTGCTGGTAAGGCTCTTGGTAGCGGATTGCACGACGATGTCCGCGCCGTGGCAAAGGGGACGCAGTAAAGCCGGTGTTGCTATCGTGGAGTCGCATATCAGGGGAATATTGTGGCTATGGGCAAGGTCCGCAACCGCCTTGATGTCAAAGAAGCCGAGCTGGGGGTTGCTGGGGAGCTCTCCATACAAAAAGCGGGTATGCCGGTCGATTTTCGAGGCCCATTCATCGAGGTCGGTTGCGTCCAGGACCCAGCGGCACTCTACGTTGTGCTCCTGCATCAGGCGGACGGTGAATTGCTGGTACGTTCCGCCGTAACACTGTACCGTTGCGACGAAGTTCCGCTTTTCGTGCGCATCTTTTACTATTTTCAAAAAAGGGTGCACGGCCGTCATGATGGCGGCCATACCCGAAGAAGTGGAGCAGCAGGAAGTCTCGCCGTCATAACCATATCCTTCGAGCAATGCCAGGGTCCACTCATAGTAGTAGGTAGACGGGTTGGCGATGCGCGAGTAACACCAGGCGGGAATCTTGTATGCGAGTGCTGCGGCCATCTCGTCCGAGTCGCGAAAAGCCTGGGCCGTGCTCATGAAAATGGGTTCGATGATGGAGCCCTGGTAGTCCTCGATCGCATCCTTGATCGTATAAAGGCCATGCACCGCGATCGTATCGAATTTCCACTTCTTGACCACATTTCTGATATACCGGTCGCGGTCAGCCAGGTAGATGTCGTTGCGGTCGATATACCGCTGCATTCCTTCGGTGACGTCAACGTCGTTGTCCTTGTCCATTGCCCGGCTCCTTGTCGATGACACTGAATGAGGAATGATCAGAAGAAGACCTTGTTACTGTTTTCTCTATATTGTGCCACGAGCCTATGACCTCGTCAATTTTGACCTCTCTCTGCTTCTTGCAGGGCATCGGTGCTATCTCCTTGACGAAGTGCAGAGGCTGTCATTAAAGCAAAATCAGATCCATCCTTTATTCGGTCGGGCATCCTCGTGAATACAGGGTTCTTTGAACCATCAGTCGAAAGAGGTCTTCCATCCCTGACTGAACTGCGGGTGATTCGATGATACCAAGGGCTCGTGCAACAGCTTCAAACGTTGCCAATCCCTGCGCATGATTCTCTCTTCGGATACCCCACCGGGTCTGTGCTCCCTCAGGTAGCCGGACCATCTGGGCGTGTTCAAGCCCGGGAAGTCTTCGTCCCATTCTGGCAGCCTGACGCCAGCTGCCATCAGGAACCACAAGGGTCACAGGCCTGTTGTCATCATTAAGAAAAATCCTGCCCAAAGTGGGGACATCATCTCCGGGGTACAGAACGAGAGTTCTCCGTTCGGGAATATCAAGATCGCTGAAATCAAGGAGACGGTCCTCCCGGCCATGAATGCGCAGTTCACTGTTGGGCAGGACTTCAAGGGCAAGCGGACCGGTTGCGGTGGGCTTTTTGTGTTCGCGCCGATGCATCACGAGTACGAGGCGTGTTTCAAGTATGTAACGGGGAATCCACTGGCAAATGCAAAGGTGAATATGCATTCGGCATCGACTGCAACGCTCGCTTCGTTTTGATCTGGAACCCATAAATTTGACTCTCAAAAAAAGTAATGGATGATTAACTGGAATAATAAAATGTTACAGTTACAAGACCATGATTACATAATACACATCTATAATCGAGAAAGCGTGGATTCTGGTTTCCGGGTTCGGGTCGCCCGTTACTAGCCGGTAAGAAAGCCAAAATATGGTGATTTATGAGAGTGCGCTTAATGCGAAAAGGCCCGCTTTTCAGCAGGCCTTTTCTTCTTCCTGTTTCGTCTTATGCACATTCGCTGTATGCACACACCCGGCAGACGACGCATCCGCCCTCGTGTTCGACGACGCCGCCGCATTCGGGGCAGGCGCCGCGTTCGAACGGCCTCTGCTCGAAGTCGGCATCAACGCCCGCGGCTTTGAGGTGAGCCTGGATGGCCTTGGCGACCGCGTCCGCGCAAGAGAGTATCTTGTTCTCGCCGAAGCCCGATTGTGCATGACAGGATATGCCGAGCAACTGCTTGATGACCTGTCGTGCCTGGACGCCGCTGCGCCATGCGAGGGAGACCATACGGCCGATGGCCTCGCACTGTGAAGAAGCGCAACCGCCCGCCTTGCCCATGGTGGTGAAAAGTTCGAACAGGCCTGCCTTGTCTTCGTTTATGGTTACATAGAGCATGCCGCATCCGGTCTGCATCTGATAGGTCCATCCCTTCAGGGCCTTCGGACGATCGCGTTTGATGACCTTTTTCTCCTCAGCGGGCGCCGGTGCCGGAGCTTCCTCTTTTTTCCCGGTCGAAAGGACCTGCATATCGCGCGAGCCGTCGCGATAAATGGTTACCCCCTTGCAATCCAGCTTGTAGGCAAGGAGGTAAACCTTTTCCACTTCTTCCACGGTGGCATGGTTCGGGAAGTTGACTGTCTTGCTGACGGCGTTGTCGGTATGCTTCTGAAAAGCTGCCTGCATTTCGATATGGGTTTCCGGAGTTATGTCGTGAGCCGTAACGAAAACCCTGCGAACGTCCTCGGGGATTTCCGGTATGTCCTGGATGGTGCCGTGTTCGGCAATGCGCCGCATAAGCTCTTCGGAATAGAAACCCCTCTCTTTTGCAATCTCTTCGAAAATCGGATTGACATCGACGAGAATATTGTTGTCCATTACCTGGCGCACGAAGGAGACGGCGAACAGCGGCTCTACCCCGGACGAGGCATTGGCGATAATGGAAATCGTCCCGGTGGGGGCTATGGTTGTAACCGTGGCATTCCTGACCGGCTCCGACCCAGGTTTGTCGTATATGGAACCCTTGAAATTGGGGAATGGACCCCTTTCTATTGCCAGCTGCCGTGAGGCCGCATGCCCCTCGTCATTGATGAAGTGCATGATCTTCTCGCCCAGGGCGATGGCTTCGTGGGAACTGTACGGGATCCCCAGGAGAATGAGCATGTCGGACCAGCCCATGACGCCCAGGCCTATCTTGCGGTTGGAAAGGGTCATCTCATGGATCTGTTGTAAAGGATATTTATTGGCATCGATCACGTTGTCGAGGAACCTGACCGCCGACTTCACCACTTCCTTGAGCCTTTGCCAGTTAACCTCTCCATTTTCAACCATTTTACCGAGGTTGATGGAACCGAGATTGCAGGATTCGTAGGGAAGCAACGGTTGTTCCCCGCACGGATTGGTCGATTCGATTTCGGCAATATGGGGAGTCGGATTGTCCCTGTTCAGCCGGTCGAGGAAAATGATACCGGGCTCACCATTGCTCCATGCCTGTTTGACGATGCGGTGGAATACCTTTGCGGCGTTCAGCGTGCCGACAACCTCCCCGCTTCTCGGGTTAACGAGGTTGTAGTCCTCGTCCTTCTCAACGGCTTTCATGAAAGCTTCGGTAAGGCCGACCGAGATATTGAAATTGTTGAGCTGATTCTGATCGGATTTGCACATGATAAAATCCATGATATCCGGGTGATCGACGCGCAGGATGCTCATGTTCGCGCCTCGTCTGGTTCCCCCCTGTTTTATGGTTTCGGTGGCAACGTCAAAAACGCGCATGAACGAAATCGGGCCGCTGGAAATCCCGGTAGTAGACATGACGACATCATTGGCCGGACGCAGACGCGAAAATGAAAATCCGGTTCCGCCACCCGACTTGTGAATCAGGGCCGTGTATTTTACCGCTTCGAAGATTTCTTCCATTGAGTCGCCCACGGG
>JAGFXO010000048.1 GCA_017861285.1 Geobacteraceae bacterium
TCAAGAGCCGTGGCAAGCTGCACGCCCAGCCTCGTTTTTCCCGATGCGGTCGGTCCGGCTATTACCAGCAGATTGGGGTCCATTAGCCGCCTCCGGCCTCTCCAGGGGCAATGTGCCGCCTGGCAAGAAAAACTCCCGTTTCGATGTCGACGAAGAGTGCGGCCGTCGCTTTTGTCTGCGAACAAACCGGACAGGCCAACTCGATAATCGCCCCCAGCATGAAAATGAACCACTCCCTGCTGTCGTGCATCGCCGGTATGGCATGGGTATGCGCCAGATATTCTACCGCACGCACCACGATATTCGGGTCTCTCCCCTGTTCCGTGATGCGGCTCACATGGCTCATGGCAATGGTAAAGAAGCTATTGGCCAGCTCTTTAATTTTATTTATGTCTGTGGGGCGAATATCCCACATCGCCCCTCTGGCTGCGGCAAAACATGCATCCTGAAGGGCGTGAAAGTTCAGGTCCATAGAAACCTCCCCGGCTGCCTGAATCAATCCTGTTCTTTAAGAACCTGTAAAAGCTCTTCAGGAAGCCGCTTTGCCTTCATTCCGGGACCGACACAGACCAGCTTCACCTTGCCGTCGGCCAGAAGCTTGCCGTCCAAGGCACGCACAACCTGCTGTCCCAGGGTAAAGGAAGTTTTTCCCACTTCCAGAACCTCGGTTTCGACCCGGAGCAGGTCATCATGGAGAGCTGGGGATCGGTAGTCAATGTCCAGATGGACAACCGGAAATACATGCCCCCGCTGCGCCAGGTCTCCGACGGACAATCCTTTTTCCCTGAGAAATTCCGTCCTGCCCCGCTCGAAATATTTCAGATAATTGGAGTGATAGACAACCCCGCCGGCATCCGTATCCTCATAATACACCCGTATTTCCATAGCAATGTCCTCTTGAGAGATGTACCGCGTTTTTGCAGGTGGTTTCGAAATCAGACCCTAAACAACACCCCTGAAAGAAAAAAATCAGAAGCCTGTCGAAAGAACAAGGCATAGCGCTTTCTTGTGTGTAAATCTCCCCCCTGGTAATGTCGGTTGCCAGATTGTAGAATCGGGAGGTCAAAAAATTCGACCTTCAAAATTCTTTTCTGTCAGCTTTTTTCACCTCCAGGAAGACAACCCTATTCCCCGAAGCGCCACCCCGTTTAAAAAGCGATTTTTGCGCATTACCGCAAATATTCTAAAATGCGAATATTCATTCGTGACCAAACCGGCGTTTTTTCATCACAACGAGGCTGCGGGGATCTCCGGAGACGGGAAGCAGGAAGTCGATGACCTCCTCGACCACCAGACCGAGTTCAGAAAGGCGGGATACTGCTGAGGCTCCTTCAACCCATCCACCCTTCCCTTTCATTGCGATAATTCTTCCCTCAGGCTTCACCAGGGGGGCAGCTATTTCGGCGAAAGCAGGAATATCTGAAAAGGCGCGGGAAACAATCCAGTCAAAATGTTCGGCATATCCGGGCCCCAGATCTTCGCATCGGGCATGGATTGCCGTAAAATTTTCAAGCTCCAGTGCCCGTGCCGCATGGCGCTGGAAGAGTATTTTTTTCCCCACCGAATCAACCGAAGTAACGGCAAGCTTCGGCAGCATTATCTTCAGAGGCAGAGACGGAAAGCCTCCCCCGGAACCCACATCCAACAGACACCCGATCTCTCCGACAAGCCGCATCAAGGCAAGGGAATCGGCAAAATGCTTCAGCACAATGTCCCGGTCGCAGGTTATCGCGGTAAGGTTAATTTTTCTGTTCCACTTTTTCAATTCACCGGCAAGGAGAATGAATTTTCCCAGGTTGTCTGCACTCAACTCCAGACCCAACTCTGATGCACTTGCCTGCAAAAGTTCCCGCATTTGTGCGCTCATCGTGCTCCCAGGGCCCTTATGGCGATGGCTAGAACGGTGATGGCTGCAGGTGTGACGCCGGGGATCCGGGATGCCTGGCCAAGGGTGTCCGGCCTGAAACGAACAAGTTTTTCACGCACCTCCGCAGAAAGCCCGGAAAGACCGCCATAATCAAAATCAGCCGGGATCTTCGTTCCCTCGAATTTGGCAGCTCTCTCAACCTCCAGCTGCTGGCGGTCGATGTAACCCTGGTATTTGATCTGAATCTCCACCTGTTCACGGATGATTGCGGGAACATCCCGCGAAACCGGATCTATTTGACACAGGTGTGAATAGGTTATATCCGGACGGCGAAGGAATTGCTCGAAGGTCAGGGAGTTCTTCAATCCGGAAAACCCAAGCTGTTCGAGAAAAAGGGGATCTGACGCCGCGGGGCTGATTTTGCCGAATCGCAGACGCTCAAACTCTTCCCCTATCATGGTCCGTTTGTACTGGAACGCCTGGTAGTCTTCATCCGGGAGTAATCCGACCACATGCCCTTTGTCGCGCAGGCGCAGATCAGCATTGTCTTCGCGCAGCAGGAGCCGGTACTCCGCGCGCGAGGTAAACATCCGGTACGGCTCTTTCGCACCCAGGGTGACAAGGTCGTCTATAAGCACCCCGATATACGCTTCATTGCGCCCGAGCACAAGCGGCTCTTTCTCCTGAACTCGGAGCGCGGCATTTATTCCGGCCATCAGCCCCTGTGCCGCTGCCTCTTCGTAGCCGGAGGTTCCATTGATCTGTCCCGCATGATACAGGTTCCTGATCAGTTTGGTCTCCAGTGAGGCGTGAAGCTGTATCGGATCGACGTAATCGTATTCGATCGCATAAGCCGGACGCATGATTTCAACCTGCTCCAACCCGTGGATGGACCGGTACATTGCATACTGGACATCGATTGGTAACGAGGTGGAAAGGCCGCTCGGATATATTTCCACCGTATCCCTGCCCTCCGGCTCCAGAAAGGTCTGGTGTCGGCTTTTTTCGGGAAATCGCACCACCTTGTCTTCTATGGAGGGACAGTAGCGCGGCCCGACCCCCTGAATCACGCCGCCGTACAGGGGTGAACGGTCAAGGGCGGAGCGGATTATGTCGTGTGTTTTTTCGTTTGTATATGCGATATGGCAATCCATTTGCGCGCAATCTATGCGATCCGTGGAAAAGGAAAACGGTGTCGGCTCTGCATCGCCATGCTGCACTTCAAGCCTGTCGAAATCAATAGTACGTCCGTCAAGCCTTGCCGGCGTCCCCGTTTTCAGGCGGCCTACCTCAAAGCCCAGCTCGCGCAAATGGTCTGAAATGCCGATTGAGGGAGGATCTCCCGCTCTGCCGCCGGGGTAGTTGGTCAGGCCGACGTGAATAAGCCCGCGCATGAAGGTCCCCGTAGTCAGGATAATGGTCTTCGCCGGATACCGGATACCCACTTTAGTGTCCACTCCGCACACGGTACCATTCTCCACTGACAGGCCGGTCACCTCTGCCTGTTTCAGCTCGAGGTTGTCCTGATTTTCAAGTACCCGCTTCATGCGCAGACGGTATTGCTGCTTGTCCGCCTGGGCCCGTGAAGCCCGCACCGCGGGGCCCTTTTTGGTATTGAGAATACGGAACTGGATGCCGGTTGCATCGATGTTTTTCCCCATCTCTCCGCCCAGAGCATCGATTTCCCTGACCAGATGCCCCTTTGCCAGGCCCCCTATCGCGGGATTACACGACATGAGGGCAATTGCATCGAGGTTAATGGTAAGAAGGAGGGTGCTGCGCCCCATGCGGGCTGCCGCAAGGGCCGCTTCGCAGCCGGCATGGCCGGCTCCAACGACGATTACATCATACGATTTTTCAAAAACCACCACGGTACAACCCCTGAAAACCTATGTTTATCCGTTCTGTGAGAATCTGTCGAACAAATGTTTCACGTGAAACAAAATCTATTTACCTATGCAAAATCGCTGAAATATCAGATCGAGAATATCATCGGGTGTGGTCTCACCGGTGACCTCGCCGAGCGCATGTAGCGCATCGCGAAGATCTAGTGCCACTATTTCGAGGCTCATCCCTGCTCCAAAATTCTCAAGAAATGTTTTCAGGCACCCCCCGGCCTTCTGTAAGACATCCCTATGCCTCGCCTGGGACAGCACAACGTACTCCCTGCTGTCCACAGCCCTGTTGTGAATAAACGTCGAAAAGATGAGCTCCTTCAATGCGTCGATCCCCGTTCCGGTCACCGTTGAAATCTCTACAGCGGGCTTTTCAAGGAGCAGATCCGGAATTATCATGACCGGCGCGAGATCGGACTTATTCTTCACCACTATAACATTACTCCCGGCAACTGCGTCAAGAATTAGTCCGTCAGCTTCGTCAAACACCCGGGAACCGTCAAGGACAAACAGCACAAGGTCGGCAATGGCTATCTTCTCGAGGGCAAGGCGCACCCCTTCTTTTTCAACCACATCATCAGTCTGCCTGATTCCGGCGGTATCGAGCATCTTGACCGGTAGTCCCGCAATATTCACCACTTCCTCGATAATATCCCGAGTCGTTCCCGGTACCGAAGTGACAATGGCCCTTTTTTCCTGCAAGAGGGTGTTCAGCAGACTTGACTTGCCGACATTCGGCTTGCCGGCTATGAGAACGGATACTCCCTCGCGCAACACCCTGCCTTCATCAAAACCATCGATGAGGTTATCGATCTTTCCCAGCGCACCTTTGACACTATTGACAATTTCACAGTCTTCGGCAAACTCGATATCCTCCTCGGGAAAATCCAGATATGCCTCGATCATGGCAAGCGCATAAACGATATTCTCCCTCGCCTCGTGAATTCGCAGCGACAGGTGGCCTTCACGCTGATGTTGTGCAAGCATAACGGCGGCATCCGTCTTACCACGGATCACATCTATAACGGCCTCGGCCTGGACCAGGTCGATCCGGCCGTTGAGAAAGGCTCGTTTGGTGAATTCGCCCGGTTCAGCCAGCCTCGCGCCCTGCTTGAGGACAAGGTCAAGGATTTTCCGCACCACGAGATATCCGCCATGACATTGGATCTCGACCACGTCTTCCCGGGTATACGATTTTGGCGAACGCATGAGGACCACCATCGCCTCATCCAGGGAAACAGCTTCATCGGGATCCGCAATAGCACCATAATAAAAGCGGTGGCTTTTCATGCCACCGCTCATATTGCGTATGAATATCTTTTCGGCAATGTCTTCCGCACGGTCACCGCTTACCCGTATGATGCCGATTCCACCCTCTCCCGCCGGTGTACTGATTGCCGCAATTGTGTCTCGCACATACATGGGACTGTTCTCTCCGTTGTTATTCCTTGCTACTCCTTCAACAATCTATTGATATACGCCTGCTGGGCAATCGTGAGGATATTATTGACGAGCCAGTAAATGACCAGTCCGGAAGGGAAGTTGAGGAACATGAAAGTAAACACGATCGGTAAAGCCAGCATGATTTTTGCCTGCATCGGATCCATGGTGGACGGCGTCATCTTCTGCTGAATGAACATGGTAGCCCCCATAATTATGGGGGTCACATAATACGGGTCTTTCGCCGACAAGTCGGTAATCCACAACATGAAGGGCGCATGGCGCAGTTCGATTGAAAAAAGCAAAGCCTTGTAAAGAGCGAAAAAAACTGGGATCTGCACCACCATTGGAAAGCAACCGCCAAGGGGGTTGACCTTGTGGGTCTTGTACAGCTCCATGGTAGCACGATTCAGGGCTTCACGATCATCCTTGTGCTTTTCCCTCAGCTCAAGCATCTTCGGCTGAAGCTTTTGCATCTCCTTCATAGACTTGTAGCTCTTGTGTGTAAGCGGGAAAAACAGAATCTTCAAGATGACGGTAATAATGATGATTGCTATACCGTAGTTGTGGGTATACTTATAAAAATATTTCAGTACATAGAGTAGAGGTTTGGCTATGGCGGAAAACCAGCCGAGATCCAACGCCTGCTCCAGTCCGCTTCCCTGAGCCTTGAGAAGGTCAAGGTCCTTGGGCCCCATGAAAAGTTTGTACGATACGGAGTGGGATTGTCCCGGAGCCAGGGTAAAGGCCGGTGATTCGATCGTTGCAGCAAGGTAATTGCCGGTCCCTTTCGCTGTTTTTACCCGGGCAATGGCGTTATCCTTCGACAGCACCGCACTCAAAAAGTACTTATCGGCAAAACCGGCCCAAAGAACGTTGGTTTCATATTCTTTTGGCTTGGATTCGAGATCCTTCAGCGTCTCGCTCTCGAATTTATTGTCCGCGAGAAGTACCGCTCCACTTGCTTCAAACCTGCTCTGTTTTTCCTTATCACCAACCTGATACGGGAACAAGAGATCAAGCGTGCCGGAAATCTTGTCGCTTGATCCGTTCACAATTTCGGTGGCAAGATCTATCGCGTAGCTGCCGCCTTGGAAGGTATATGTCTTCTTTACCGTTTGGCCATCCGGTGACGTAAAGATGAAAACCAGTTGCCGTTTTTCATCCCGGCCTACCGTCAGGTTACCTGTGCCGGTAGCATAAATGACCGATGGCGAAAGCGGGAAACCTACCCCCCCCGTTCTCAGTGCAAAACCCTCCGGATTGGATTCATTGATCAATGCAACCTGTTTTCCAGAGGCACTGTTGGTTTCCTTGTATTTCTTGAGGACAAAACTTTTGAGACTGGCACCCTGATTTGAGAACACGGCTGTATAGAGATCAGTGTCTACCACAACATCTTTTGCCACCGATGGTTGGGATTGCGTCACGGGAATTTCCGTTGCCCGGGTAACGGCCGGTACTGATGCTGCCGGAACGGTCGCAGTCGCGGTTACCTGCGTGGTTGGCTGTTTCGGCATTTCCTTCTTTGGTGGAGGAAACAACAGATAGTAGGCATAAAAAAATACTATTGACAAAACTGCAGCAGCAATTGCTCGCTTTTCCATGAAAACTCCCGTGTTCTATTTTACCGGATCATGACCGCCTGGATGGAAAGGATGACACTTCAGAAGCCTTACCACAGTATACGATATACCTTTGACAAGACCGTGTTTTTCAATCGATTGCTTTGAATAGTGTGAGCAGGAAGGATAAAAGCGACAGGTGTTCCCCAGATACGGGGACAAAAGTTTTTGGTAGCACTCAATGGTAAATAGAAAGATTTTTGTCAGCATTTCATACGTGATGCAATCTGTATCAAGACTTTATCGAGTTCCTGACAGATGTCGCTAAAAAGGAGCTTGTCCGCTCCTTTTTTCGCTATCAGGTTGTAATCCGCCCCGCCAAAAAGCTTTTTATGAAGCCTGTAATACTCTCGTACCAACCTTTTTATGCGATTTCTCACGACAGCCTTACCAACTTTGCGACTGACGGTTATTCCGAGCCTTGTCTGGCCTGTCACTTCACCAGACCGTACGATGATAAAGTGCTCCGTATGGAATTTTCGGCCCGAGCCGGACAAATACAGATATTCCGATCTCTTCCGCAGGCGTTCCTGTTTGCTGAATGAAAACGCCTGGAGCACTACTTGGCGGCTATCTGGACTGCCAATCTTTTGCGCCCTTTTGCGCGTCTCCGCTTGATGACCAGTCTGCCGTTTTTAGTCGACATGCGAACCAGGAATCCGTGTGTCCGTTTTCTGGATGTATTGCTTGGCTGATATGTTCTTTTCATTTTCTGGGCTCCTCATCTATTGCCAAATAAAAGTCGTACGTAAAGAGCATATTTTTAATCATACTGTGGCTGTTTTGTCAAGGTTATTTTTACAGAGAGGGTGTTCAAAATAGCCTTGCAAATTCACTGTGTCTCTGGTAGGCTTCATACCCTCGTTATACCAATAATGCACCATTATTCACCCTTTCCCATCCTCCAACTGCCTGATTTAAAAGCACTATTTGATTTTATCAACACATGTTGATAAAGCTGTGTATAACTTCAATACACAAAGAAGGTTTCATATATGGACAAGGTTTGGCTGGAAGCGCTGACCAACTTGCAAAAAGTGCTCACTCATCATACCTTTAACACCTGGATTCAACCTTTGAAATTCATGGAGGTCCGGAATGATTCCATCCTTCTGGAAGTTCCCAACGACTTCTTCAAGGAAATGATCAGCGAAAACTACCTTCCCATGATACAGGAGGCGGTAGCGGCAATTCACAAATCACGGCTGAATATCGAATTGCAGGTTTCCCGGAAAACACCGGACAAAAAGAGCCTCGCAGAAGAAAATGTCCCCGATGATAACATGGAAATTGCTGATAGCGGCCTTGTTGCGGCTAACGGCAAAGGTCCGGATTTCCTCCCCAACCTGAATGCCAAATATACCTTTGAAACCTTCGTCTGCGGCGCCAGCAACCAGTTTGCCCACGCGGCCGCCCAGGCGGTGGCCAACAACCCCGCTTCCAATTACAATCCACTGTTCATATACGGCGGTGTCGGGTTAGGCAAGACTCACCTGTTGACCGCCATCGGCAATCACGTATGCCGGGCCAACAGGAATGCCAGGGTTTGTTACTACAGTTCCGAAAAATTCATGAACGAACTGATCAATTGCCTGCGCTACAACAAGATGGAGTCATTCCGCAGCAAGTTCAGAAGCATGGATGTGCTGCTCATTGATGACGTACAGTTCATAGCCGGGAAGGAAAGAACCCAGGAGGAATTTTTCCACACTTTCAATTCGCTCTACGAATCCCACAAACAGATTGTCGTCACATCCGATAAATTTCCCAAGGACATGCCCGGACTTGAACAAAGGCTGCGTTCGCGTTTCGAATGGGGTCTCATTGCCGATATCCAGCCTCCCGACATAGAGACAAAAATGGCTATCCTCAAGAAAAAATCCGAAACCGACCATATCTGCCTTCCTGATGACGTTGCGCTTTTTCTGGCTTCGAGTTCAACCAGCAATATCCGCGAACTCGAAGGAATGCTGATCCGACTGGGAGCATATGCCAGCCTGACCGGAAACGAAATTTCCCTGAACATGGCCCGCGAAGTTCTGAAGGATATTATTGTTGAAAAAAACAAGGATGTTACGATAGAGATGATCCAGAAGTATGTTGCCGACTACTTCAACATCAAAATTTCCGATCTGAAATCGGAGAAGAGGCTTAAAAACCTGGTGATTCCCCGCCAGATCGCGATATATCTATGCAGAGAGCTGACCAAAGCCTCGTTTCCGGAGATCGGCGACAAATTCGGCGGCAAGGACCACTCCACGATAATCCATTCCGTCAAGAAGATTACCAGACTGCTTGACTCCGATCTTGAGTTGAAAAACACCATCGAGACGATAAAAAGAGGGCTGTTGGAATAAACGCCATAACCTGTGCATAAGTCGGTGACGAATGTTGATTCATTGTCCCGTTGTTCATAAGTATCCCGGAAAGGCATTTCTATTAACAATTTTATCAACATCGATAATTCACTGAAAACCGTTACTTGAGTGATTTTTCTACTAATCAACAGCAAACTGCTTTATACTACTTTATTATTTTTAAAACCTATTAGAAACAGTACCTGTTAATTTCCGGAGGGCACATGCAGTTTTCCATTGCAAAAGACACTTTTCTGAAAGCCTTGCAAAAGGTTCAAGGAATCATAGAAACCAGAAAAACAATGCCCATACTCTCCAATGTCCTGATAGAGGCACGTCCGGGGAAAATCGACATAACCGCCACAGACCTGGAAGTCGGTATGAAAAGTTCCTACGAGGCTTCGGTGAAGGAAGAGGGCAAAATTACCGTTTCCGCAAAAAAACTGTATGAAATCATCAAAGAACTTCCTGAATCCGAAATCTATTTCTCCACCAGGGAAAATGACTGGATTGACCTTCAATGCGGCAAGGCCCGGTTCAATATCGTCGGACTATCTTCCGAGGAATTCCCCAGCCTTCCGAAAATCGATGATAGGGACTGCATCCGCATTGAAAGCGGGACCTTGAACAAAATGGTGGAAAGGACCTCCTATGCCATCTGTCAGGATGAAACAAAATACAACCTGAACGGCATTCTTCTCAAGACAACGGAACATGACGGCATGGTTTCTTTGAAAATGGTCTCTACCGACGGCCATCGCCTTTCCCTGGCGGAAAACGAATTTATTGGAACCTCGGCCACCGCCTTGAACAAAGGGATCATCCTGCCCAAAAAAGGCGTCTACGAAATAAAAAAGATCACGGAAGACGAAACTGGTGATATTCTCCTGTCCTTTGTCGATAACAACTCCGTGCTCAGAAAAGGCGACACCGTTGTAATCATGAGACTGATAGACGGCGAGTTCCCCGATTACACCAAGGTGTTGCCGCTCAACAACAATAATATGGCGGTTATAAACCGCAGTGACTTTCTCCATTCCCTGAGAAGGATGTCAATTCTTTCCAGCGACAAATTCAAGGGGGTCAAGCTGGAGTTGCAGAACGGCAGTATGGAGATATCGGCAAACAACCCGGAACTGGGCGAAGCTCATGAAACCATGGAAGTAGAGTATACGGGGGATCCTATCGGAATCCGTTTCAATGCCCGGTATCTCATAGACGTACTCTCGGTAATAGAAATGGATGAAGTTGAACTGCACCTGAAGGACGAACTTTCGCCTGCCATACTCAAGCCATTGAAAACACAGGAAATGTTATCGGTAATAATGCCCATGCGGCTGTAATTACTATGCAAAGGATGAAAAATGCCTTTAAAAGGCCACTCCGCAAGAGGGGCCTTTTTACTATATGATTAAGAACACGTACGACTTAATCAGGAGTGTGCTTATTGCCGGTTCAGGTACAGATACGATTCGTTTGGTTCAACAGGTACCATATCTCTAAACAATGAAGCTGAAAAAGATACGCATCAGTTCCTTTCGCAATATCGATGAGGCTGAATTGTCTCCCGGCGACAGATTCAACATTATTGTCGGCAAAAATGCGCAGGGTAAAACAAATATCCTGGAATCGATATACTTGCTGGGAACCATGAAATCATTCAGGATGGCAAGAAATACCGATCTCATCAAAACAGGTTCACCCTGTTCCCATCTGAAGGGCTGGGTTGACAGGGACGGCATCACCCGGGAAGTTTTCCTGTCCATAGAACAAACCGGAAAGAAAGCGAGGGTGGACAACAAATCGGTTTCCAAACCGTCTGATTTTTTCGGGTGCATCAACATGGTGGTATTTTCACCGGAAGACATCGCCATGGTTCGCGGTCTTCCGGAGTTACGCCGGCGATATCTGGATCGGGCTGTTTTCGGGGGAGACATCCGGTATCTTGCCATACATCAGGAATTTTACAAGGTTCTGAAAAACAGAAACAGCCTCTTGAAAAATGGCATTACAGCAGGTCTGGACGTGTGGACCGAAAAACTCGCTGAGGTTGGCTCACGGATGATTTTCGTGCGATCATCCTACGTGAGGGAGATATCTCAACTTCTGACTGAATTTTATGCTACAATAGCTGGCTCGTGCGAACAGGCAGCGATCTGCTACCGCTCCGGAGCGGGCGGAAAGAAAGGTTCCTGTTGTACCATCGATGAGGCAAGAGCCGGTCTGCTTGAAACCTATGACGAAAATCTCCAGGAAGAGCTGCGCAGGGGGACCACGCTCACGGGTCCACACAGGGATGACATTGAATTGTCCCTTGATGGCAAGGTTTTGAAGATTCACGGCTCACAGGGAGAACAGCGAAGTTTCGTGCTGGCACTCAAAATGGCCGAAATAGAATATATAAAAAAACGATACGGCAGTCCACCGGTCCTCCTGCTTGACGATATGACTTCAGAACTTGACGGGGACAGAAACCGCAATTTCATGGAATTTCTAATCCGCCAGGATATGCAGGTATTCATAACTACGACAAGCATGGAAAATCTCGGTCTGACCGGTAAAAACAACTACACTGTCTATGCCGTTCATGGGGGCAAGATAGTTTAAAGAGGTAACAGAGATGTCAGAAGAAATGAAAAATGATTACGGCGCCGATAAGATCAAGGTCCTTGAAGGGCTTTCTGCAGTACGGAAGCGTCCGGCAATGTACATCGGCGCCACCTCCGCCCAGGGGCTTCACCACCTCGTGTATGAAATAGTGGACAACTCCATCGACGAAGCACTGGCCGGATACTGTAATGAAATAAGTGTCACTATTCATGTGGACGGATCGGTGACGGTGGTGGATAACGGACGGGGCATCCCGACCGACATACATCCCACCGAAGGGAAGTCGGCCGCCGAGGTGGTCATGACGGTTCTCCATGCCGGCGGCAAATTCGATAACACCTCATACAAGGTTTCCGGAGGTCTTCACGGTGTCGGGGTTTCGGTAGTCAATGCCCTTTCTGCGCAGTTGGATCTGGAGATTCGCAGGGATGGCAAGATATTCCGCCAGTCTTATCAGCGTGGTGAGGCGCAGGAGCCGCTCACGGTAACCGGTGAAACCAAAAAACGGGGCACGAAAATTACTTTCCTCCCTGATGAAACCATTTTTGAAACTACCGACTTCTCCTTCGATGTTCTATCCCAGCGGCTTCGTGAGTTGGCGTTCCTCAATGCCGGAGTTCGGATCACCATATCCGATGAGCGCGAAGAGGGAAAGCACCATGATTTCCATTACGAGGGAGGGATCGTCTCTTTCGTGGAATACCTGAACCGGAACAAGACACCTCTCCATCCGAAACCGATTTTTGTGCAGGGCGAGAAGGGGGGGGTGGAGATCGAGATTGCCGTCCAGTATAACGATTCCTATGACGAAAAGGTATTCTCCTTCGCCAACAACATCAACACCCATGAGGGGGGGAGTCACCTGGTCGGCTTCCGGGCATCACTGACCCGAACCATGAACAGCTACGCGGCCGCCAATAACCTGCTGAAAAACGTAAAGGTTTCCATCTCCGGTGAAGACCTGCGTGAAGGTCTGACGGCCGTCATTTCCGTAAAGATATCCCAGCCCCAGTTCGAGGGGCAGACCAAGACCAAGCTTGGCAACTCCGAGGTCAAGGGTTACGTGGAATCGCTCATGAACGAAAAACTGGCCCTGTACCTGGAAGAGAACCCCTCTGTGGCAAAGCGGATTCTGGAGAAGACCATCGATGCAGCACGGGCACGGGAGGCGGCCCGCAAAGCCCGGGAACTGACCCGGAGGAAAGGGGCTCTGGATGTAAGCAATCTTCCCGGAAAACTCGCCGACTGCCAGGAGCGCGATCCCGCTCTCTGTGAATTGTATCTCGTCGAGGGGGATTCGGCGGGAGGTTCGGCAAAACAGGGGCGTGACCGGAAGTTTCAGGCAATTCTGCCGCTCAAGGGCAAGATTCTGAATGTGGAAAAGGCCCGCTTCGACAAAATGCTTTCTTCCGCGGAGGTCGGCACCCTGATTACCGCACTCGGCACCGGAATCGGCAAGGATGATTTCGATATCGGCAAACTCCGCTACCACAGGATTATCGTCATGACCGACGCCGACGTGGACGGTTCCCACATTCTGACACTTCTCCTCACCTTCTTTTTCCGTCAGATGCCGCAGATTGTGGAACGGGGGCATCTCTATATAGCTCAGCCTCCCCTCTTCAAAGTCAAGCGGGGCAAGAGGGAACTCTATCTCCGTAATGAAGCTGCCATGCAGAACTATCTCCTGGAGGAGGGAACCGACGAGATGAACCTCTTCCTGGAGCACGGCTCCAAGTCCTATACCGGCAAGCAGATTATACCCATTATTAGGCAGTTGGTAGAGTTCAGGACCCTGCTGGACAAGGTTGTCCGTAAGGGTATCAATGAGGAGGTTGTCCGGATATGTCTGCGCCTCGGCATCAAGCCGGATCTCGAAGACCTGGAAGGTCTGGTTCCGTACATGGACAGGCTGCACGAGGTCTATGATGGAGCCGATTTCTCCGTCAAGGAGGACGGCAGGATTATCATGCGTCTCGGCAACTTGCGGGTTGCCCTCGATTCGCATGTACTTGACATCCTCACTTCCTACGAATATGGATTGCTGCGCGGAAGCCATCGCAAGGTACGCGAGGTCTTCGGTACCGGCCAGGCGGTCGTTTCCTGCGAGGGCAAGGAGCTGTTCAGCACCACCATCGGCCTGGACCTTCTCTCCTTTTTCATGGACACCGCGAAGAAAGGGCTTTCCATCCAGAGGTATAAGGGACTCGGAGAGATGAACCCGGAACAGCTCTGGGAAACGACCATGGAACCGAACAACCGGACCCTTCTTCAGGTGAAAATAGAAGATGCCGTGGAAGCGGACAACGTCTTTACCGTCCTTATGGGGGACCAGGTGGAGCCGCGGCGGGATTTCATCGAAAAGAATGCACTGAACGTATCGAATCTGGATATATAAAAAACACGTAA
>JAGFXO010000127.1 GCA_017861285.1 Geobacteraceae bacterium
CCTGCTGCTGGAGTATTCCGGGACCCTTCTCCTGGTAAGCCACGACCGGGAGTTCCTCAACAATGTGGTGACAAGTACGCTTGCCATTGCCGGTGACGGCCAGGTGCGGGAATACGTCGGCGGATACGATGACTGGGTCCGGCAATCGTCCGTGAAAAATACCGTGCAACCTCCCCCCGCCGCGCCGCAGGGTCCGGCCAGACCGCGCAGGCAGACGGAGCGGGCCCGCAAACTGACTTTCAAGGAGGAAAGGGAGCTTGAAGCACTTCCCGAACGCATTGCGGCCCTGGAGGAAGAGCAGGAGAGCCTGCACCGGACCCTCGCTGACCCGGAATTCTACCGGGCTGCAGGGACACGTGTGGCGGAGCTGAAAGGGCGCCTGGAGGAGCTGGAGGCAGGGCTTGAAGAGGCGTATCGCCGCTGGGAGGAGCTGGAGGCGGTGAAAGGATAGGGGATCAGAGCCGGTTGGACAAAAGCCGCTTTCCATAGGGAAAAGCGGCTTTTGTATGTGCGATGGTCAGGAAATCAGTTATGGTGACCGCCATGTTTGCCGTAATCCCTGTTCTCGTTTCCGGCTTTTTTCCAGTACTGCTTCTCCGCCTTGCGGTCATCCTTCCAGTGCCTTTTCTCCGCTTTGCGATGCTCTTTCAGCTCCTTGCCCGGCCGGAAATGATGTTTATCCCAGTAGGGGCTGTTGTGGGCACGGTACTGTCTGTAGCCCGCATCGCGGTAATACCGGACCTTGTCGTAGGAATGTCTGCGGAGCCCCGGCGGCAGTGAACGGTAACGGACTGATGCCCATGGGCCGTTATACCGGGGGGCTGCGTACCATGCATTGCCCCGATACAGATAATAGCTGCCTGAAATGAAAAACATGTCGTACGGAATGCCCACTGCCGCATAGAACCCCAGTTGCGGCGGCTGGATGAAGACGGGCGGTTCCTCGATGACGACGGGCTCCGCATAGACGGGTGCCGGTGGAGCATAAACGGGCGCGGGAGGCGCGGGTACCGCTACTGTGGGCCGGTTGCTGATATTTACCCCCACGCTGAAATCGACGTTGGAGGCGTGGGCAAGGGTTCCGGTGACGGAAGTCGCGAATGCCAGGCAAAACAGGGTTTTCTTCATAATAAGCTCCTTTCACTGGTTATTCAGAGCCCGGCCGGAACGCAAAATAAAACCGGACGCTGAATATCGTGTCGATATTTCGGCAACCCGGCTGTCTCATGAAGACCCTGTAGGCTTTCCGTCCCGTCCTCGCGAACGGTTTAGTATTATCGTGTATCTTGTCTGTTTACTGAATTGAAGTACGAGCGTACAGTAGCAGATAGCGTGCCATTTTTCAAGAGTAATGAACCAGGTGAAATGATGCGGTTATTTCAGGCCGGCGTGGACCGTTTTTATTTCCCTGACCGAAATCCTACGCTGCCTGCCTCATTTCGGGTAATTTCCGGACTTCCCCTCTTGCCTGCACTTCCGTAATCTCCCCTGATGATTTCTACTCGCGGTTGAGGATGACGACAACAATGTTACCGGTCAGCATTTCGGCAAACTTTTCCGCGTCCCTCCTGTCGCCGACGATGGCGCCGTAATGCATGGGGATGGCGATGGCCGGCCTGATGTCGAGTGCCGCCTGCACCGCTTCCTCATACGTCATGACGTAGGTGCCGGAAACCGGGAGAAGGGCAATGTCCGCGCGGAAGCCCTTCATCTCCGGGATACGGTCGGTGTCCCCGGCAAGATAGATTCGCTGCCCGTTGACGGTAAATATGAAGCCGACCCAACCCTTGTCCCGGGTGTGGAACTGTTTGTCCGTATTGTAGGCAGGAACCGCTTCTATCGAAATTCCTCCGACGGTTATGCTGTCGCCGGGTTTTACGACCCTGACATTTCCGGTAAGTTTCTTCGCGCAATCCGCGGTCGTGACGATGACGGTCTCGGTCCCCTGGATCTTTTTCACGTCGGCGGGGGAACAGTGGTCGTAGTGGTCATGGGTTATGAGGATGATGTCCGCCTTGTCCTTTTTCCCGATTTGGTAGGGATCGGTGTAGATCGTCTTCTCGCCGGTTATCCTGAAGGTGTCGTGCCCCAGCCAGTGGATATTCTCTATCATGTTCTTCTCCCCTTTCACGCCGGCAGTGGTCAATCCTATCCATAGCAGGGCTGTCAGCGAAAAACAGCAGAATAATAGTACCCCTGTTTTGCCTGTCATTTCCACTGCACCGAATCGCCTCCTCGGGCTTTTTGCGGGTTATTCAATACAATTCGTACAACAAGAGTATACTCGATAATCCTGACCACCGCATTCATGATCTGCTTTTCCCGCATATGGGGCAGCCCTGCATCGATAACGGTTTTTCCAGGCTGCATTCCGCCAGCAGCGCTTCGTTACTGAAAATATCCAGGGTCGGCCCGTCGGCCCTGACCGTACCTTCATGGAGTACGATCGTCCTCTCGCAGAGATCCAGAACCATATCCAGGTCGTGGCTCGTGAAAATTTTCGTGTGCCGGAATTCCTTCATCAAGGTTATCAAGCGGCGCCGGGCGAGCGGGTCGAGGCCGGTGGTCGGCTCGTCCATGACAAGAATGTCCGGGGACATGGAAAGGACCGATGCGATGGCAACCCGTCTTTTCTCCCCACCCGAGAGACGATAGGGGGGCTTGTGCTTCAAGTGTTCAACGCCTACGGTCAGCAGTGCCTGTGTTACCCTGTTGTCCACTTCCTCCGGCGGCAGTCCGAGATTGTTCGGCCCGAAAGCCGCGTCCTCATAGACAGTCGGCATGAAGAGCTGATCGTCAGGGTCCTGAAATACCATGCCGACCGTGCGCCGTATTTCGGGCAGGGTCTGTTTCGTGAGCGGGATGTCGCCGATGCGCACTGTTCCTGCCGAAGGTGATAGGTATCCGTTCAGGTGCAGAATCAGCGTGGATTTGCCGGCACCGTTTGCTCCCACGATGGCTACCGATTCGCCGTGGGTGATCCTGAAGGAAACCCCTCTCAGGGCGTGCGTGCCGTCTGCGTACGTATGCTGGAGTCCCTTGACTTCTACTATGTGGTGGCTCATCTGATAACCCCTGAAATAAACCGTCCCATGAGGGCCGGTATGTCAACCATGCGGCAAAGGGCAAAAAACGAGGTCCAGCAGGCCAGGAAAACGACTTCCGCTTTGCCGATTCTGCAGGGCCGCCGGAAATGAAATTCACCGCGGAACCCGCGGCACAGCATCGCCATGTGGATGCGTTGTGCCCTGTCCCAGGTGCGCAGCAGCAGCGTGCCGGCAATGGAACCGAAAACCCCGAGCTCCTTGCCCCGGTTTCCGAACGAGCGAAGCTCCCTGGCCCGCGATACGCGAAGCACCTCATTGCCGAGCACGAAAATGTACCGGTAGAGAAAGAGCAGCTGGATAGCAAAGGTCTTTGGCATCCCCATTTTCTCCAGTGCCGCGCAGATTTGTGAAAAGCCGGTTGTGGCGATCAGTATGAATGCGGAGCCTACGGTGAGGATAAAACGGATAATCATGGAAAAAAACGATACCCAACCGCCTGATAGGGAAAAAGTGCCGTAATGGAGCATCGGCGCGGTGTCGAGGAGCGGATTGAAGATGCCCACAAACAGGATGAAGGGTGAAAGAAATAAAATTTTCAACAGAATGTAGCGTGTGGGCAGTCTCCCCAGCGAGATCAGGATTACCGGAAAAAAGAAGAATGGCAGCAGGGATGACACTTCGTATTTGCCTGAAGACACGACGAAGATGATGAACAGCGCGGTTGCGAGGACCTTGGCCCGCGGGTCGATGCGATGAATGACCGTATCGCCGGACGCCAGGATGTCGAGATAATTGAGGTCGAGGAAAGAGCTGCCGTTTCTGGTCATGTGCGCATGGGTTGCCTGCCGCGGACGGTTGGCCGGTTTCAGAAAAAGCTTATTCGGAAAACCTGTTGAATAGAGGGTATTATATCGCCCGCGGTAATTTATTCAATAGAATTATCCGGCACTCAAAAGAGCTCGAAAAGCTTCATCCAGACGACCTGAAAAACCCGGGGTGGACTGAAAAGGGTGGAACTTGAATCGGCCTGCTTCAGGCAGGGATTACTTCTTTTTGGCCGCCCTGGGGGTTCGGACAGGTTTCACCGCCGGTGCAGCTATGGCGGGAGGTATATAGGATTCTGCCGAGGCCGGCTGCAATGAAGAATAGTGGGAAGAGGCGATTTTCCTGTTTTTGCCGTCACTGAAATGAATCGTTGCCATGGCGGTTGTTACTTCCAGCACTTTGCCGACGCCCCATTCCAGTCCGCCCGCGTGACTTACAATACTACCCGTTTTGATTGTCATTGTTTCCTTCCTTTTTGTTTGAAGTGAAGGTAGGTACAGCAGTGAAATATTTGAGATGCTATTGAGTATCTATAATATTCCTTTATTTATTGTTACAGTGAAATTCTTTTTATTTATGCTACTCCAAGATACCAGTAATAGCAAGGAAAGGTTGTAAATAATATTTTCTCCGTGCAATAGTACGATTTCTGAGATTTGACTTTTCCTGTACTGTTTATTCAATTGCTTTTACTTTGGCATGATAACATTTTTATCGAGCAAAACCGCTGTAAAAACAGAGAGATGAAATATATTAACAATCTTGAGAAAATAATTTAAATATAATTGCTTGACTTCAATCACAGAAAGCTGTTACGGTGTCCACAGCCGGTAATCATACCGGTTACAACTAACACGAAGTATCAGGAGAAAGTACGCACATGGTAAATGGAACAGTAAAATGGTTTAATGACAGCAAGGGTTTTGGGTTTCTTGAGCAGGAAAATGGCGAAGATGTTTTTTGCCATTTCTCTGCAATAACGGGCGACGGATTTAAATCCCTTGCTGAAGGCGATAGAGTGACGTTCGAAGTTGCCAAGGGTCCGAAAGGGCTTCAGGCCGCGAACGTAAGAAAAATCTGATACATCTCGCTTCGACAAAAAAGCCCCGGTCCTGCCGGGGCTTTTTTGTTGGTAAAATTCTCATATCCCCTGCGGTATATCTGATTGCTCAGCATGGCAGACGCTTTTTCCTGTGTCTGAAGATTGGTGTGGTCAACCGTGCAAAAACTTTTCTGAACCGGTCCCGGTATATGTTCCGACAGGAGTGAATCGATGGCAAAACCAAATTTCAAATTTCAGAAACGTCAGAAAGAATTGGAAAAGAAAAAAAAGAGCGACGAGAAGATGCAACGCAAGCTCGATAAAAACAATATGCAGCCCACTGAAAACCCCGATGCGTCACAAGGCGGGGAGGGGGATACCCTGATTTGACAATTACCGTCCATGGCAATGATATCGAAAGGGCATTACGCGACCTGAAGTTCAGGATCCAGCGCGAGGGCCTTTTCAAAGAACTCAAGAAAAGAAGATTCTACGAGAAACCATCGGTGAAAAAGAAACGCAAGCAGATGGAAGCGGAGCGAAGAAGGCGAAAAGCTCTGCGGTACAAACGCCGCGATCGTGTCTGACCATGAAGTGCCTTTTCAAACAAAAAACCTGCTGAAAAAAAATCTAATTTTGTTCACTATGGGAGTCAGTACGGGCACGAACTTTCATGCCGTCTGGCATCGTTGATTGTTGAAGTCCCGACTATTTCAATGTACGTCGGGGAATCGTTCAGGAGTCCCATGATCCTCAAGGCATTTATGCTGATAACAGCAGCCACTATTCTCTCCGGGTGCGGTATCGAGAAAAGCCTCCTCTATTATCCCGATTCATCCGCACCATCCGAGGCAGCGCTCAAGGCGGATAATTTACAGTACTGGCCTTCCTCGCGTCATCCTTGCCGAATACCCCCGGTACGGAGGACGGAAGGGTGAATTGGGGGAAAAGGCGTTTGTGGCTGATGCGGGCGAAACAGTGCGTCTTGCATTCATGAAATATGGCGGACCGCTCTTCCTGCTGGGAGAATCCCTGGGCTGCGGGGTTGCGGCGGCAGTGGCCGGGGGAGCACCGGCTACAATCGACGGGGTTATTTGCATAACCCCTTGGGACACCCTTGAATCGGTTGCCCGTTCAAAATTCCCCTTTCTCCCGGTTCGACTGCTTCTGAAGGACAAGTATGACAACATCGGCAATCTCGGGTCCTTCAAGGGAAGAATTGCCGTCGTGGGAGCAGAGCGGGATGTCGTGATACCCATGGGGCACGCCAGAAACCTGTATAATTCTCTTTCCGGCACTGCCAGGAAGATGTGGATAATCAAAGGGGCCGGACATAACGATTGGCCCGCTTCCGTAAACACGTCCTGGTGGAAGGAGTTAATGGATTTCGTCAAGGGCAATTAAAATCGGAAAGCTGTCGAATGCGTACGAAATTTTTATATTTCCCCGAGAAAAGAGGGAATTTGTTTGATGCCGACATGGTCAAGGAGAAATAGATGAAAATAACATGTCTCTTGGGAAGTCCGAGAAAGGACGGCAACAGCGCACTTATTGCAGGCCAATTCCTTGCAACCGCGGAAGAACTCGGCGCAAAGACACGGAGCTTTTTCCTGAACTGGATGTCGTATCAAGGCTGCCAGGCATGTAATTCCTGCAAGGAAGAGTTTGACTATTGTGTACAGATGGATGACCTGACCGAAGCCCTCGAAGCAGTTCGGGAAGCCGATGTCGTTGTCATGGCCAGCCCGGTGTACTTTGGCGATGTTTCAGGTCAGATGAAGAATTTCATCGACCGCACTTTCAGCTATTTCACCCCGGACTTTATCACCAACCCGAATAGGAGTCGCCTTGCTCCGGGAAAGAAACTGGTCTTTATCCTGGCCCAGGGGAAGCCTGATGCAAACTTCTTCTGTGATATCTTCACACGCTACAAGACCTTCTTTACTCTATTCGGATTCAACGACTTTCATCTCATAAGGGCATTTGGTTTTTCAGGTCCTTCCGACACTGCGGATAGAAGCGCGATCCTGCAGCATGCCAGGGAAATAGCCCGCCAGGTTGCCGGCTGAGGATCCCCCGAAATTACGGGCATTGCCCGATATGCGTCGCCCTGACCCTCTTTGCGGTTCCACTCTCCATCTGATCACCTCAATGTTTTTACCGTACCTATAGCTATCTCTCATTAGCCATGCGCCTGGAACCTTGTTCAATACGGGTACTTCGGGGTATAATTGAAATGCGGGCATTCACGCATGCCTGCCGGTAGAGCAAATCGGCATTGACGCTGTTCCAGTGAACCCGCTCTGGCAAAAGGGGGAAGAGCCATGGGAAACAGTCGGAAAAAAACTTCAACGGTTGTCGAAGATGTTCATCTGCTCGTAGCGACGCTCCCCGCTTCCCTCCAGGCGGCATTGCACAAAATGCCCGTCGACCAGTTGATAGAAGTGGTAATGGATCTCGGGCGCCCTCCGGAAGCCCGTTTTCCCGAAAAGGTCATCCGTTTGAACGAGAAACCGGTAAGCCACGAAGACCTTGCCCACGTTCTGGCGCTGGTTGGGGAGTTCACCGACGACAACCGCGCCGGTATGGAAAGGACTTTGCACCGGATATCGGCCATTCGCAACCGTAAAGGTCAGATTATCGGGTTGACGCTGCGCGCGGGAAGGGCAATTTACGGTACCATTGAGATTCTGCGCGACCTGGTGGAGACGGGGAAAAATCTGCTCATACTCGGAAGGCCGGGGGTGGGTAAAACCACCAAGCTGCGCGAGATGGCCCGCGTGCTGGCGGATGACTTTCACAAGCGCGTCATTGTAATCGATACCTCCAATGAGATAGCGGGGGATGGCGATATACCGCATCCCGGGATCGGCAATGCCCGGCGCATGCAGGTTCCGAGACCGGACCGTCAGCATGCGGTGATGATCGAGGCCGTGGAAAACCATATGCCCGAGGTCATTATCGTCGACGAGATCGGGACTGAAGCCGAAGCCGCCGCAGCACGCACAATTGCCGAACGCGGTGTGCAGTTGATCGGAACCGCCCATGGCAATACCATTGAGAATCTCATCATGAATCCGACACTATCGGACCTGGTGGGCGGTGTTCAGACCGTAACCCTCGGTGACGAGGAAGCGCGCCGGCGCGGCACCACGAAAACGGTAAATGAGCGCAAGGCGCCACCCACCTTCGATATCCTGATCGAAATGGCGGACCGCAACGAGGTTTCCATCCATAAAGATACGGCCAAAGCGGTCGATACCATACTGCGCGGATTCCAGCCCCGGTGCGAGCGGAGAAGGCTGGACCTCAGCGGCCAGATCGAGGTCCATGAACCGCCGGAGGAAACGCCTCACGAGGAAGCGGCACCCCCTGTTGCCATGGAATTCCCGGAGTATAGCGGGCCGGTGCGGATTTATCCCCATGGAGTGAGCCGTGAACTGCTGGAGCGTGTCGTGCGTGATATCAATCTTGAGGCACGGATCGTGGGGAGAGTGGAACAGGCCACCATGATCATCGCGCTTCGCTCGCGTGCGGAAGATCTCGGGCTGAAGAGGCTTGCGAGGCTTTCGGATGCGCCCGTGCACATTGTAAAGACGAATACGACGGCGGAAATCCGCCGGTTGCTGCGGAAGATATTCACTATTGTCCAGGGGGTCGAAGAAGGGGAGATCCAGGACGCGGTGAGGGAAGCGGAAAGCGCCATACAAAGGGTCATGCAGGAAGGGGTCGAAATTGCCCTCCGCCCCCGGGGGCCTGCGCTGCGCAAAATCCAGCACCGGATGATCTCCAGTTACGGTCTTGCCTCAACAAGTGTCGGCAGGGAGCCGAAGCGGCACCTGGTCATTTGCCCCGGGGAAGACTGATGCGAATAGCGTCACGTTTTGTCAATTCCGGGTCGTAATTTTCTCGTTATCAAAGTGACAAGTGCGGTTGTTGACAAAGGCAGGGCGAGCAGCGCTGCCGAAATGAGCACGTTATTGAGCAGGTCGGGTTTGACATTCTCTTCCTCGAGTGCGTGTGCAGGAGCAGGCTCAACAGGAAAAGCAGTACAAAAAACGTGCAGGGGTTGAAGCTGTCCAGGCAGGCGATGATGACGGTAAAAACCGGCAGGGATACGGATGACGCCGATATTTCCCCCAGGAGGGGCAACCGCACAGTTCCCGGCTTCTCACGAGGGTGTGTTCCCGGTTGTGGCGGGATATCACACCCAACCCGCATAATGCACAATTCACCTCTTTCTCGATTACCCTCCCTGTTTCTTCCGAGATACCGGTAATCATCTCCTTGCCGATGAAAAAAACCGGCACCCCCGTCGCTTCCTTGCCTGCCGATTTTGCCATTCGCACCAGGATATCCCGGTCCTCCGCTTTCCCTCATCCGACCCTGCGGGTCACCCTCTCCTCATGGAGAAGGGGTCTTGATCCATACCCTCTCCATGGGGAGAGGGTGGTGCACAGTGACGGGTGAGTGGTGTGGACCAGTCCCGACTACTGCTGGAAGACATTTTTCTTCCGGGTGGCCGGATCGGGGCTTTCAAGTTGGGGAACCTGCGAGTAACCTTCATACTTGAGCGAGGCGCGAACCCGTTTGATTAATTCGGTCCTGCTTATTTTCCCCTGCACGTCGCGGATGTGCTTGCAGAAATAATAAGTGAAGGCGCCGTTGAAGGTCGTGCCGATCAGGGCGTCGGCGGATGTCTGCGAACTCCTGCAGCCCGTCCAGAGTACATGGTTCAGGCTTTTGAGCTTTGCTTTCATGCCGAAGCCCGTTACTTCCAGCCCTTCCTTTTCCCTGTATTCTCTATCGACGGGAGGGCGCAGATAGCGGATATTCATATCCTTCAATGTCACTGATTCCCTGGTGCCGGTTCCCGAAAAGCAGGAGTCCAGAATTATCTCTGTGGATACGCCGGCTTTGACGCTCTGAAAAATTTCGTACAGGTCGTCATCGAGAATGAGCCCGCCGTCCCAGTTGGTGTCAGCGGGGCAGATGGCCTCGTCTTTATGGTCCTGCAGTTCATCTCCGTCCCGGTCCCGAATCTGCGTCCCGTGGCCGGAGTAGTGGAATACAAGAGTATCACCCTTCTTCGCGCCGAGCACGAGCCACCCCAGTAGGCTCAGGATGTTTTCCCTGGTGGCTCTCCTGTCGACGAGGACTCTGATGTCCGATACCCTGAAGTCGCAGTACTTCAGGAGAATGTCGCGCATGTTGTTGACGTCGTTTACGCAGCCGTTCAGATCGTTGATTTCGCCATAGTCGTTAATACCAACCAGAAGTGCCTTCTTTGCCATAGTATTTTCCCCCTAGTATAAAATCGGCTTGCCCGCAGGCCGTTTGCCTGTCCGGCAGCCTTTCAATCCGGAGATAGCCCGGTCGATCCATAACTTTGCGGGGGAATACTATACATATTTCAATTAAAATACAATTATTATATTAAATGAATAGTAAAAAATTGATTAAAGGTATGGTTTGAAGAAAGAAATTCTACAGACAATGGGAAACCAAATGAAGTAGGTACAGGCAATGTATGGGTAACTGCACGGTTAGGGGAAAATCAGGGGCTTTTCGAGGTGGATTCTTCAGGGATGGAGAAAATTGACGGGGCCGGGAAACCGGCCCCGTTGAATATGTCAGTCCTCGTCAGAGGGGGGTTCTATTTTCTTTTTCCAGAAAAAAACAAATACTTCGCGGGGGGAAGCATAATTGCTCATCTGTTCATCCGTTAAATTGACGGTGTGGGGGTCGACCGAAAGAATCTGGGTCGCTTTCTGGACGGAAACCAGTTCCCAGGAATCTTTGCCCATTTTTCTGAGATGCCTGTCCAGAGCTTTGTCGTACGATGCTTCGCCGAGAGTTCTTACCCCTGATATAATATGGCATGTCGTTTCGTATATGTACATT
>JAGFXO010000128.1 GCA_017861285.1 Geobacteraceae bacterium
CATTCTGAATGTATTCCCCTGGACCAGGACGCTTGTCAGTTTTGCGGGACGGATTAACAGGGAAAACCTGCGAAGTCCCGCACGTTCCATTGCGAGCCTAGAACTGCACCAGGCGGAAGAACGTCTTATCCATGCCGCCCACACTCTGGCAACGGCCCTGGAGCGTAAAGGCGTTCGTGCCTCGACCCCGGCGCCCGGGTTTCCCATGGAAGCTGACCTGTGGGGCAACGGCACGATGCACGTGGTATCGCACAAACCGATAGCCATTGAGGCCGGACTAGGGAAGATGGGCCTCCACCGCAACGTCATTCATCCCGTGTTCGGGAGTTTCGTGCTGCTCAATACCGTGCTCATCGATGCCGAACTGGACGAATACGACACCCCCCTGGACTATAACCCGTGCCTTGACTGCAAGCTCTGCGCGGCTGCCTGTCCCACGGGCGCCATCGGCCCGGATGGATTTTTCCATCCTGTAAACTGTCTCACCCATACCTATCGGGAACTGATAGGCGGCTTCACCGACTGGGTTGAAAACATCGCGGACAGCAAAAGCTCCATCGATTACCGGACCAGAACCAGCGATGCCGAAACCGTGTCCATGTGGCAGAGCCTGGCGTACGGGCCGTGCTACAAGTCGGTGTATTGCATGGCAGTCTGCCCGGCGGGGGACGAAGTCATCCCGCAGTATCTGGAGGACAAAAAGGCGTTTATCGAGGACGTGGTCAAACCGCTCCAGCAGAAGACTGAGACGGTGTATGTCCTGCCCGGATCGGACGCCGAGAGTCATGTTCTTCGCGCCTTCCCGCACAAGAGGGTAAAGCGCGTAGGAAACGGCATCAGGCCGCCTTCCGTTGCATATTTCCTCGCCTCCATGCCGATTGCTTTCCAGCGGCACCAGTCCGAAGGGCTGAACGCGACCTATCATTTCACGTTCAGCGGCAGTGAGGAGGCCGAAGCAACGGTCGTTATCAAAGACAAATCAATCAGAATTGAAATGGGACATGTAGGAATCCCGGACGTTAGTGTACATGCCGATGCAAAGACCTGGCTGCGCGTGCTTCACAAGGAAACCTCGATGCTCAAGGAGATAGTCTTGAGAAGGATTCGCGTCAAAGGGCCATTGAAGTTGTTCAAGGCTTTCGGAAAATGTTTCGCATAAGCTCGTGCCCGATCGATCAAGCTGTATTTCTAAAGGATTAGGAGGTTTCATTTTTTCGTCTCGTTTTATTTAGACCGGTCCGCTTATACGTTAAGTTAACCGTCTTGAAGAATATTACAGTCAAGCAAGCAATTACATCAGAAGAGGAGGCTAGGGATGGGACACCTGGTCGGCAAGGACATTTTTCGGCAACTCGGCAAAAAGATCGACGGATTGGAGACCAGAGCGCCATGGAACGAGAAACTGCATGCTCTTTTGAAGGAACTCTACTCTGTTGAGGAAGCGGACGTTGTAATCAAGATGCCTTATGGGCTATCAACTTTTGAAGAACTTATCAAGGCTACTAATTACGACAGGACCGATCTACACAGGATTCTTGATCAGTTGACTTCCAAAGGTCTGGTTGTCGATATCTGGATCAATGAAAAGTACCGTTATATGCCGTCCCCAATGATACTCGGGATTTTTGAATTCACCATGATGAGGATGGGTCCAAACTTGAATACCAAGGAATGGGCGAAACTGTTACATGACTACCTCGATGGAGATGATTCTTTTCGTGCGGCAAATCAGGGAGGGGGGAATCAGGTTGCTTTTATGAGAACCCTCCCTCACGAGGAAGTCATCAAACCTGGGGATTATTACGAGGTGCTGGACTATGAAAAGGCATCGGCACTTATCTCGGAAACCGATAAATTCGGGATAGGGCTATGCAGTTGCCGTCACGAGAAACAGCATCTCGGAGAAAAAATCTGCTCAGCTCCCCTGGAAAAGTGCTCCCAGTTCGGACAGGCCGCCGATTTCATGATCAGGCACAATCTGGCCCGTGAAGTCAGCCGCACCGAGATGGAGGAGAACTTTGCCCAGTCAAGGGAGATGGGGCTCGTTCTCGGTATCGACAACGTCCAAAAAAACGCCAAGTTTGTCTGCCATTGCTGCAGCTGTTGCTGCGTTACTCTCCTTGGTATCAGCAAATACGGTTATCCAAACAGCATAGTCACTTCCAACTATCTCGCCGAGATCGATGATAATGCTTGCATCGGCTGCGGAAAATGCGCCAAGACGTGCCCGATCAATGCGATCTCCATGGTTGCAGCGGAACAACAGGAGAAAAAAAGGAAACAGGACGCCAAAGTTGACACCTCCATCTGCATCGGCTGCGGGGTATGCGCCCTTAAATGTCCAAAGAAAGCGTGTGCGCTGGCGCGCCGTGGAACAAGAGTAATTCATCCGGAAACCACATTTGAGAGAATCATGCTGCAAAGCCTGGAGAGAGGGACTCTTCATAATCAGATATTTGCCAACCCTCAGAGTGTAAACGAAAAATTCATGCGCGCCTTTGTCGGCGGATTCCTGAAGCTCACTCCGGTAAAAAAGGCCCTAATGAGTGACAGACTGAGATCCAGGTTTCTCGCCGCCATGAAGGATGGAGTCCGGAAACAGGGGAAAGGATGGCTTCTCGATATATAGAATCCTATGCCATTTTTTGACTTGTTCATAATAAAGCTGGGGAAAATAAGGGAGATTGCAGAGCTTGAGCCGTGCCGGAAGTAGAGGAGGATGTCATGGGACTTATAGCTGTTGACGAACGGAAGTGCACGCAGTGCGGTCTCTGCGCCAGGGCCTGCCCGGCGGGGATCATCATTGCGGATGAGGGATTCCCTCGGACGGTGGAAAAAATTGAAAAAGGATGCATCACCTGCGGCCACTGTGTGGCGGTCTGCCCTACCGCTGCCCTTAACAATTGCCGCATGGCGCCGGAGGAATGCCAGCCCCTGGCGGCCGACTGGCGACTTGAACCGGCCCGACTGGAACAGATCATCAAAGGACGCCGCTCCATCAGGCGCTATCGGCCCGACCCCGTTGATCGGTCCGTTCTGGAAAAGCTTTTCGAAACGGTCCGATATGCGCCGACCGGCGGGAATTCCCAATCGGTTCACTGGCTGGTTTTACTTGATCCGGAAGAAATCCGTCGGCTTACATCTATCGTAGTGGTCTGGCTTCGCATTCTCCTCATCCGGGGAGTTCCCGGTGTCAAGGGGATGCTGAAGGCCTGGGAGATGGGGGCCGATCCAATCCTGCGCAATGCCCCCCACTTGATTGTCGCCCACGGCGCCGAAAACGATCAGGCTGTGAATTACTCGGCAATCATTGCTCTGACGACTCTGGACCTGGCGGCCAACTCCTTCGGCCTGGGGGCCTGCTGGGCAGGGTTCCTCCTTCAGGCCGCCAACAATTATTCAGAGGTTTATGATGCCCTGGCCCTGCCGCCCGGTCACCGAATGTGCGGAGGATTGATGATCGGTTATCCGGAGTTTGAGTATGCCCGCATCCCCGCCCGCAAAGGGGCGAGGGTCACGTGGCGATAATAGCATGCATGCAAGGAGTTATACCTCATGAGCGACCGGAACTTTAACCGTTTCGTTGGAGCAAGCAGATACGTACTGGACGCAGAGCTTGCCAAGATCGTCAATGTCTCAATGGCCCTGGAGATGCCCCTGTTGCTCAAGGGAGAGCCCGGCACCGGCAAGACCATGCTTGCCCACGCCATCGCAGAAAGCCTGCAGATGCCGCTTATCGTGCTGAACGTAAAATCGAGCATGAAGCTGGTCGAAGCCCTTTACCAGTATGACACCCTGACGCGATTGAACGACAGCCGTTTCGGCGACTCGACGCGTGACGTGGCCAACATCTCCGAGTATATCCGCATGGGAAAGATCGGCCAGGCTTTCGTTGCGGACCAGCGGGTGGTGCTCCTGATAGACGAAATCGACAAGGCCGACACCGATTTTCAGGACGATATGCTCGATGTGCTCGACCAGATGCAGTTCGATATCATCGAAATAGACCGGACCGTAAAGGCGCGCTACCGGCCGGTAGTGATCATCACCTCCAACGCCAAGAAGGACCTCTCCGACCCCTTTCTCGGCCGCTGCAATTTCCACCATATAGCCTTTCCTGACCAGGAAATGATGCGCAGCATCGTTTCTGTCCATTACCCCGATCTCTCCGAAGACCTTGCCCAGGCCTGCATAAATGCATTTTACCGGCTGCGCAAAATCGAGGGGATAGAGAAGAAGCCGGCCACGCGGGAACTGATCAACTGGATCCGTGCGCTTATGGCCGACCCGGACTTCCGGCAGGAAGCATTGACGGCTAGGGGAGCACCTTACCCGGGAGTCCTGTTCAAGAAGACGAGCGACCTAGAAAAGGCGCTTTCGGGGGCCGGCGCCTGATACGCCGGTGAATCGGCCATGTTCATATCTTTCTTTTACGACTTGAGAGAAAACGGCATAAACGTCAGCCCCACAGCCTTTCTCCGTTTGCAGAAAGCCCTTGGGCTCGGACTTGTTACCTCGTGGGACGATTTCTATTCAGTGACGCGGGCCATACTGATCAAGAGCGAACGCGACTTCGACGCCTACGACAAGGTCTTCGTCGATTTTATCACCGGGGTCGAGAAGCATTCTCACGCAGGGATAGCTATTGACGACGCGGTCCGGGCGTTGCTCAACGAATGGCTGAAAGACCCTGGTGAACTGGCGAGAGCGCTCGGCCTTTCCAGAGAGAAACTCCTCCGTATGAGCGGCGAAGAGCTGGAGCGGTATTTCCTCGACCGGCTCAATGATCAGAAGGAATCAAGTCACGGCGGCAGCAAGTGGATCGGCAGCGGCGGCACGTCTCCGGTCGGTCATTCGGGCTTTCATCCGGGCGGAATGCGCATCGGCGGTGTCTCCCGGAGCCACTCCGCCATCAAGGTCGCCCTTGAGCGTCGTTACAGGGACTATTCGCAGACCGCGCCGCTGAGCCGCAGCCAGATAGGCGAGGCCCTCAAGCGGCTCCGGCGCATGGTGCCTGCCGGGCCCAGAGATGTCGTCAATGTCAAGAAAACCATCGACCGGACTTTGGAGAACGCCGGTGAAATCGAGATAATTTTCGACCGGCGCCTGACCGACAAACTGAAGGTCTTTCTTCTGATCGACAATGGCGGCTGGTCCATGGAGCCTTACGTGGAGACGGTTCAGGTCCTTTTCCACTATGCCCAGGCCCAGTTTCGTGAGCTTTCCATCGGCTACTTCCACAACACCCTGGGAGAACAGGTCTGGCTCGATCCCCAGAGGCGCAGCCGTCCTCTATCGTTCGAGGCGCTTTTGCGCTTCGACCCGGAGACCCGCTTGATATTTGTAGGCGATGCCAGCATGGCCCCCGAAGAGCTAACGGCAGTGAACGGTCCTATTGACATTGAGCTCCGGAATCGTAAACCGAGCATAGACCGGCTAAAACAACTGGCTGCCGCGTTCCGCCATACGGTCTGGCTCAACCCGCTGTCCGCGTCACTCTGGGATCACAGCGATACCGTACCTCTTGTCCGGCAATTCTTCCCCATGTTTCCCTTCAGCCTGGCCGGTCTGGAAAAGGCGGTGACTCATCTCAGGGGCCGCTGACAATGCAACAAATGTGGCTGATCAGCGTCAACCTCACGCGGCTCAGCAATCTGGTTACACTCTATAAGGTGCTTGGCGGAGGGAGTGAGTAACTACGGATTCAGGGGAAATATC
>JAGFXO010000129.1 GCA_017861285.1 Geobacteraceae bacterium
GGGTCGATTGCTTCCAGATGACTGGGGTTCGGTTCCATGGAGATATGAATGCGGCCTCCGCCGCGCAGCACCAGATCCGCCGAATAAGTGCTATGGTATTTCACGTCACCGTCACCGACAAACTCCAGGTCTCCACTGTCCCTGAACTCGGCGAATATGTTCTCATAGGGCTTCCCTAAAATATTTGTCTGGATATTCAATCTCCCCCGGTGGGCAGTCCCGAGTATAAGATCGGTGACCCCGAGTTCCGCCGCGTGATTGACCACGGCATCCAGCATGGGTATCAGGGTTTCCCCTCCCTCGAGCGAGAAGCGGGTCTTTCCGAGAAATTTCCTGTGGAGAAAAGACTCGAAAAGAGAGGCCTCCAGCAGTTTTTCCAGGATGGAAAGTTTTGCTTCCGGCGGAAACGAGGGTCTGTTCCTGATCGGCTCCATCCGCTGAATGAGCCACTCACGCTCCCCCGGGTCCTGGATGTGCATGAATTCGATCCCGATGGAGCGACAATACGTCTCGCGCATGATCTCCAGGATCTGGCGGAGGGTAGCTTCGCTTTTCATGAATTTCCTGATACGGAACACACGGTCGAGATCCTGCTCTTCCAGGCCGAATTCCTCCAGACACAGTAGCGGATGGTCGGTCTTGCAGGGCGAAAGCGGATCGGTACATGCCAGCAGGTGGCCGAGACTCCTGTACCGGTGGATGAGAGAGTGGACGCCGGACTGCCGGAGCGCCAGTTCCGGCTCCATGCACTCCCCGGTCGGGATCCCCTCGCCACACAGTTCAAAACCCTGGAAAAAGGCATTCCATTCGGAGGCAACCTTGTCGGGGGATTGCTTCCACAACAGGTATTGGGATTCCAGCCATTCGGGGCTGACATTTCCTGAGAAACTCATGGGGGATTCCTTTTGCCGTTAGTACTGTCGCATCAAGTATAACAGAGTGGCAAAGCCTTTCAAACAGTGGATTTGCGTCCATTAATTTTATTGTTTTTATTGCCGGGCATGTGGTATCTTTCTTTTCCGGAAAGGAATCAACCGGCCCTACATGCGGAATGCATATTACTTCAAGAGGATAGACAGATGACTGATTACTTTGCTCCCCGCTCCCTGCTGGTCACCGGCGGCGCGGGTTTTATCGGCTCCAACTTCATTAACAATTTTATGGCGGGCAACTCCGGTTGCCGGGTGGTCAACCTCGATGCCCTGACCTATGCGGGCAATCTGGAGAACCTCCGTGCAGTGGAAAACAGCCCGGATTACCGTTTCGTCAAAGGGGATATTTGCGACAGCGAACTTGTCGCCGGCATTCTGGAAAAGGAAAAGATTGACGCAGTTGTCCATTTTGCCGCCGAATCCCATGTGGACCGCTCCATTCTGGGACCGGAGGTATTTGTCAGGACCAATGTGCTCGGGACACAGGTCCTTCTCGAAGAGAGCCGCAGACACTGGCAATCGGCACAGGTGGAGAATTTCCGCTACCTGCAGATTTCCACCGACGAAGTATACGGGAGTCTCGGCAAGACCGGCTATTTCACGGAAGAAACCCCCCTTGCGGCAAATTCTCCCTATTCGGCAAGCAAGGCGGGTGCCGACCTGCTGGTCAGGGCATACCACGAAACTTTCGGCTTCCCCGCAATGACTACACGATGCTCCAACAATTACGGCCCGTTCCAGTTCCCGGAAAAGCTCATTCCCCTCATGATCCATAACATCCTGGCAGGAAAGCCTCTCCCGGTATACGGGGACGGCCTGAACGTGCGGGACTGGCTCCACGTAAAGGACCATTCCCTCGCCGTGGAGACGGTTCTGAAGAAGGGGGGCATCGGACGGGTTTACAATATCGGCGGCAACAATGAATGGCGCAACATCGACATCGTCAACCTTGTCTGCAGCCTGATGGACGAAAAACTCGGGAACACCCGCTGCACGAGCAATGCCCTGATCAGCTTCGTCAAGGACCGGCCGGGTCACGATCGCCGCTATGCCATCGATGCTTCCCGTATCAGGAGCGAGCTTGGATGGGAACCATCCTTCACCTTCGAGCGCGGCATCGATGAAACCATCGACTGGTATCTGGCCAACCGTGAGTGGTCTGCAAAGGTCACCTCAGGGGCGTATCGGGACTATTACCGGCAAATGTACGAGGGAAGACAATGATACTGGTAGCAGGCTCACGGGGGATGCTCGGCAGGGAACTGCTCGGCATCCTTGACGGCTCGGCACGGGGACTGGCCCGCCAGGACATGGACATCACCGACCGCGAATCGGTGCAGAGGGTGCTGTTGACGCTCAAGCCGGCGGTTGTCGTCAATGCAATAGCCTTTACTGACGTGGACGGATGCGAGAGCAACCGGGAACTCGCATTCCGCATCAACGGGGACGGCGTGAGAAATCTCGCCGAAAGCAGTGCCCGGATCGGCGCAAAGCTCGTTCATATCAGCTCCGATTATGTCTTTGACGGAATAAAGGGAAAACCGTACCTGGAGGAAGACCCGGTTAACCCCCTCAGCGTCTACGGAAAGTCGAAACTGGCGGGGGAGGAAAACGCCCGCATCAACCCCGATCATCTCATTATCCGCACCCAATGGCTCTATGGCCTGCACGGCAAAAATTTCGTCGAAACCATGCTCCGCCTGGCAAAGGAACGAAAAGAACTGTCGGTTGTCGATGACCAGATCGGCTCGCCCACATGGACCGTCGACCTTGCATTGGCTGTCAAAGCTCTCATCGATAGGGACTGCCGGGGCACATACCACGCCGTCAACTCCGGAAGCTGCTCCTGGCATGACTTTGCCGCCGCCATTTTCGCCGAAGAAGGAATCGGCATCCAACTCAGCCCCATGACCAGTGCGAAACTTGACCGGCCAGCCCCCAGGCCGCTTTTTTCCGTTCTGGACTGCGGCAAGATGGCAAAAGACACCGGCATGCAGTTGGAGAACTGGCGGGACGCACTGCGCAAATATCTGAAGGCAAGAAAGGGAGATCATGGAAACAGGTGAAAGACCCTGGGGAAGCTACACGGTCCTCGAAGAAAACAAGAGCTACAAGATAAAACGCATCGAGGTGGGCGCAGGGCACAGGCTGTCCCTGCAGATGCACCACCACCGGAGCGAGCACTGGATTGTCGTCTCCGGGACCGCAAAAGTCACCTGCAGCGACAGGGAATTTATCGTCAATGTAAACGAATCGACCTTTATCCCCATGGGGACGGTGCACCGGCTGGAAAACCCGGGTATCATCCCGCTCATCATTATCGAGGTGCAGAGCGGCGAATATCTGGGAGAAGACGATATCGTCAGGCTTCAGGATGACTACCAGCGGAACGAAATCAGGGAAGAAACCTCCCTGTAAAGCAGATTATGGCCGGAGCGCCATCCATGAAAAAAAGAATCAACCTGCTTCGCGAATTCTCCATCCCGCTGATTGCCGGGGTGATCGTCGCTCTCCTCTGGGCCAACGTGGCACCCGAAAGTTATATCCATTTCGATCACGCCCCGCTCATCGGAACGCTCAGTTTCCACTTCATTACCAATGAGCTGTTCATGGTATTCTTTTTCGGGATTGCCGCAGTGGAGATAACCCAGAGCTGCCTCCCGGGGGGAGACCTGAATCCGCCCAGGAAGGCCGTAAATCCCCTTCTGGCGACCTTTGGCGGAGTGCTTGGGCCGGTCCTCGTATACTTTGCCCTGAACCGCTTCATCGGCTCGGAATCCCTGAGCAACGGATGGGGAATCCCGACCGCCACCGATATTGCCCTTGCCTGGCTTGCGGCACGGATGGTCTTTGGCGCCAACCACCCGGTTATTGCCTTCCTGCTCCTTTTGGCAATTGCTGACGACGCCATAGGTCTGGCCATCATCGCCGTTTTCTACCCGGACCCGGCCTATCCCGTGGAGCCTTTCTGGCTCCTGCTCACGGGTGCCGGGATGGCAACCGCATATCTGCTCCGCAATTACGGATTCAGGAACTACTGGCCCTACCTTATCCTGGGAGGAATACCCGGCTGGCTGGGGCTGCATGAGGCCCATCTCCATCCCGCCCTTGCGCTGGTTTTCATCGTACCGTTTCTTCCCCACCCCACAAGGGAAACGAAGCATCTTTTCGAGGAAGACCCTGCGGATTACTCGACTCTCGCGCGCTTCGAGCATGAATGGAAAATCATCGTCGACTTCGGTCTTTTCATGTTCGGGCTAGCCAATGCAGGGGTTGAATTCACCGCCATCGGCACGGCCACCTGGCTGGTGTTCATTTCCCTGCTGGCAGGGAAAACCGTCGGGATCTTTTCCCTCGGGTATCTCGGCGAAAAGCTGGGCTTTCCCCTCCCTGACGGGATGCGGCACAGGGAACTGCTTCTGGCCGGGATAATTGCCGGCATCGGCTTTACCGTCGCACTGTTCGTTGCCGGGGAAGCGTTTTCCGATAGCGCCATACAGGGAGCCGCAAAAATGGGCGCAATGTTCAGCATCCTCGCCTTTCCGCTTGCCGTACTACTTTCCAGACTCCTGAAAATCAAGAAGCTCTCTTGATTTGAGCGATTCCTGCGGTAGTCTGTCAGAAACAACTCATCTCAACATAAGGAGTCAACCCGGTGCGCTATCTCAAGAATGTGGAAAAATCCGTTATCATCGCGCTGATCTGCATGATGACCCTCGTCGTTATCCTCGCAACCCTGGAACTGGGCTGGATAATCATCAAGGATATTTTCACCGAACCGATGTTTTTGCTCGAGATTGACGAACTTCTTGATATTTTTGGTCTTTTCATGCTGGTGCTGATCGGTATCGAACTGCTGGAAACCATCATAAAAAACTACCTGACGGAAAACGTGATCCGTGTCGAGGTGGTCCTGGTGGTCGCCATCATCGCAATAGCGCGGAAAGTGATCATCCTTGATGTCAAAGACCTCTCGGGAACAGTTCTGCTCGGCATTGCAGCTATCATTCTCTCACTTTGCGCGGGGCATTATCTGATAAAGAGAGGGGTCAGATAAGACGGGGAAAGGCTGTTGTCAGCAGTACAAACGTTCACTTATGAATGCGGTATTGCTACGGAAAGGGAAAGTATCATGAAAGAAAAAAGCATCGGGAAGATATTCCCTTCGGCATTGGACGACGCCCGCGCCGCGGAACTCTGCGCCACAACCGACCAGACCGTTTCGCCTTCCTACCGGCTTGCATACAAGGATCATGATTTCCTGCTCAGGGACGAACTGCGCCCCGTCCGTCTGCAACTCGAACTGATGAAGCCGGAACTGGTCATGCAACAACATAACATCGAAAATACCGTTATTTTTTTCGGCAGTGCCCGAATACCCGAACCGGAAGTCGCGCGGGAACAACTGGTTCAAGCGGAAACAGCAGTCAAAAGCGACCCGGCGGACAAGCAGCTTGCACGCAATCTGAGAACGGCGCGCAACCTTTGTGAAAACTCGAGATATTACGAAGAGGCACGCAGTCTGTCTTCCCTCGTATCCCGAACCCCGGATACGTCATGCCTTTCCGAACTCGTGGTCATAACAGGCGGCGGCCCGGGAATCATGGAAGCCGCGAATCGGGGTGCCTGCGATGTCGGCGCGGAAAGCATCGGTCTCAATATCGTACTTCCTTTCGAACAAAAACCGAATGAGTACATAACGCCGGAACTGTGCTTTCAATTTCATTACTTCGCCATCAGAAAGATGCATTTTCTCATGCGCGCAAAGGCGCTGGTC
>JAGFXO010000130.1 GCA_017861285.1 Geobacteraceae bacterium
CTCATTATTCCTTGCGAAAAAAAGCATTATATATTATTTTTGTCGGTAAAACAGGCCGTGGCGGATAGCCCCCGTCGGGGCCTTTTTTTATGGAGGCTTTTTGCAGAACCCCGATTTTTTGCAAGTGGAAAAACCCGCCCGTTACATGGGCGGAGAGATAGGGTCCGTTACGAAGGAACGGCCCGAGGTGCGCTTTGTGCTGGCGTTTCCCGATGTCTATGAAGTGGGCATGAGCCATCTCGGTTTTCAGATACTTTATTCCATCCTGAACAGTGTTGTGTGGCTTGCGGCGGAGAGGGTTTATACCCCGTGGCCCGACATGGAAGATTTGCTGCGCAGTTCAGACCAGCCACTCGCCACACTGGAAAGCTCGGCCCCGGTCGGCTCGGCCGACATCCTCGGCTTCACGCTGCAGCATGAGCTCTGCTCGACAAACATCCTGAACATGCTTGAACTTTCCGGGATTCCGCTGCTTGCCTCCGAGCGGAAAGAAGGCTTCCCATTGATTCTCGGCGGGGGGCCGTGCGCCCTCAATCCGGAACCGCTGTCTGATTTCTTTGATGCCTTCCTGCTCGGAGACGGCGAGGAGGCCGTACTCGAAATTGCCGATACATACCGGGCCTGGAAGCAAGACGGCCTGCCGAAAAACGTTCTTCTGGAGAGGCTCTCATCAATTGAAGGGGTCTATATCCCTTCCTTTTTTCAGGTACATTACCGGGAAGATGGCCGTATTG
Source organism: Geobacteraceae bacterium (assembly GCA_017861285.1). GTDB lineage: Bacteria > Desulfobacterota > Desulfuromonadia > Geobacterales > Geobacteraceae > CAIWTU01. The sequence goes on from JAGFXO010000130.1 coordinate 735, forward strand.
CCTCGATAGAACCGCTCAGGAAGGGATATGAAAAGATAAGAAGGCGTATCGTCAGTGACCTGGAAAAGGTTCCCTACCCGACCAGGCCGGTAGTACCATTTCTGAAAACGGTTCACGATCGCGTCAGCATGGAGATAGCCAGGGGATGCACCTGTGGCTGCCGTTTCTGCCAGGCCGGCTTTATCTACCGCCCGGTGCGGGAGAGGACACCGGATACGATTCTCGAAGCTATCGATCAAACACTGAAAAATTCGGGGTATGAAGAAATTTCACTTCTTTCCCTTTCAACCGCGGACTACAGCTGTATCGGTCCCCTGCTGAAATTGCTCATGGCGCGATATGCGGATGAACGCATTGCTGTTTCCCTGCCGTCTCTCCGGGTGGGCACCATCAACCGGGAAATGGTGGAGGAGATTAAAAAAGTCAGGAAAACCGGCTTCACCCTTGCCCCGGAGGCAGGCAGCGAAAGGCTGCGGACGGTCATCAACAAGGGGATAACCGAGGAAGACCTGCTGCATAACGCATTTGAGATATACAGCGCCGGCTGGAGGCTGATCAAGCTCTATTTCATGATCGGCCTTCCATCCGAGACGATGGAGGATGTGCAGGGCATCGTGGATCTGGCGGCAAAGGTGAAGCGTGAAGGGAAAAAAGCGGGCAGTGGAGGGGATGTGAACGTCTCCGTGGGCAGTTTCGTACCGAAGCCCCACACCCCGTTCCAGTGGGAACCGCAGATACCCTACGAGGAAATCCTGGAAAAGCAGCAGGTTCTCAGGGCGGAACTGAAAAAAAAGCGGCTTCACTTCAAATGGCAGGACGCTCCCCTATCGGTTCTGGAAGGGGTTTTCGCCAGGGGCGACAGGAGACTCGGCTCCGTCCTGCTGAAGGCACGCCAGCTCGGCTGCAGGTTCGACAGCTGGGGAGAACATTTCAATTTCCGGAAATGGCAGGATGCCTTTGCAGCTGCCGGCCTGGATCCCCACTTCTACCTCCGCGGGCGTGATGTCGATGAACCGCTCCCGTGGGACCATCTGGACCCCGGAGTAACCAGGGAATTCCTCTACGATGAATTGCAGAAATCCCGCCGGGGCGTGCGCACTGAAGACTGTCGCACGGGAAAATGCACCGGCTGCGGCGTCTGCAATTTCGAGACAGTGAAGGTTACGCTGTGCGAAAGTCTGGGAGGCAGCGCCGCTGCGTCCCGTCCGGGCATCAAACCTGATTCCGCCGAGCAGCAAATCGAGGAGAGTGTGAGGATTCGAATCCGCTTCTCCAAGACCGGGTCCATGCGATTCTTGAGCCATCTGGAAATGTTGAACCTGTTTTCCCGGGCGGTAAAGAGAGCAGGCGTACCGATTCGCTTCTCCTCCGGTTTCCATCCCCATCCGAAATTCTCGTTTGCAACGGCGCTCTCTGTCGGGGTAGAATCCGTTGCCGAATATTTCGATATGGAGATAGCATCCGGATATGGCGCGCAACGTGTCCGGGAACAGCTCAATTCCGTCCTTCCGGAGGGAATGGAGATACTCGAGACTTTTGAAATTCCTTTGCGCGGAGCATCGCTGTCGACTATCATGGACAAGGTGCGCTATAGGGTCAGCCTCCCCGAGGGAATTGCAGACGGTCTCCCCGCTCTTTCGGAAGCTTTTCTGGCGCAGGAAACGTATATCCACAGGAGGGAAAAGCAGTCAAAAGTGATTGAAATAGACCTTCGCAAGGAGCTTTACCAACTGAGCGCTTCAGATACGGTCCTGGAAATGCTCGTCGGCAGGGGCAAGCCTATTGAATTCGCCGCGGCAATAACCGGCTTACCCGAAAAAGCTCTCGCAGGGGCGAAAATCGAAAAACTCGAAGTTGTTTTCAAGTCCGATGGAGAAAAGGTTCCTGTCGGCCAAGTTCCCTCTTTCAACAACGCATAGTCAGAAAAAAAATGTGAGGGCGGGAAATGGTCACCGGAGCGAGTGAACATCTCACCGTACCGGCACGAGGTTATAATGGCAAACGAACTGGTCATCAATACAACTTCCCACGAAACACGAATCGCTTTGATCGAGAACGGCACCATTGCCGAGCTCTATATCGAACGGAGCCGGGTACGAGGGATTGTGGGTAATATTTACAAGGGAAAGGTCATACGCGTCCTTCCCGGCATGCAGGCCGCCTTCGTGGACATCGGGCTGGAAAAGGCCGCGTTTCTCTATGTCGCGGATGTGTTCGAGGCAATCGAGGACTACGAAACCTTCATGGAGGGCAACGAAAAAAAGGGGGGGGAAGATGCGGAAGAAGGCCAGCACATAAGCCCCCTGCATCCCATAGAAGAGCTGCTTCAGGAAGGGCAGGAAATCCTCGTACAGGTTTCCAAGGAACCGATCGGCACCAAGGGTGCACGGATTACCTCTCACATATCACTTCCCGGGAGACATCTCGTTTACATGCCCACCGTCGACCATGTTGGTGTTTCCCGCAGGATCGAGAACGAAGTGGAACGGGAGCGACTCAAGGAAATTGTCGAGAGGACCAAACCTCCGGCGGGCGGATTCATCGTTCGCACCGTTTCCGAAGGAAAGAGCGAGGAGGACTTGCTGGCCGACATGCAATACCTTACCACGCTCTGGGAGGAAATCGTCAAAAAGAACGAAAAGGGGCATGCCCCCTCTCTTATCCATTCGGACCTGGATGTAACGCAAAAAGTGGTCCGCGATATCCTTACCGAAGATGTGGATAGAATTGTCGTTGATTTCAAACCCGAATACGATAAGATAGTCCAGTTCATCAGCACATTTATGCCGAAGATAAAATACTCCATCGAGCTGTATGAGGAGGATGAGCCGATATTCGACCACTTCGGGCTTGAGGTGGAGATAAGCAGGGCTCTGGGGCGCAAGGTATGGCTGAAATCGGGCGGATATATCATCATCGAGCAGACAGAAGCCCTCACCGCCATCGATGTGAATACCGGGCGCTACGTGGGCAAGCACAATCTTGAAGACACCATCCTGAAGACCAATCTCGAGGCGGTCAAGGAGATCGCGTATCAGCTGCGGCTGCGAAACATCGGCGGTATTATCATCATCGATTTCATCGACATGGAAAAGGAAGTGAACCGGGATAAAGTTTTCACGGCCCTGGAAGAGGCGCTCAAAAGCGACAAGTCGAAGACGAACATCCTGAAGATGTCGGAACTGGGACTGGTTGAAATGACCAGAAAGAGGGTCCGTGAAAGCATCGGACGCCTGATGTGTGAACCGTGCCCGTACTGCGAAGGACTGGGATATGTCAAATCAAAGACCACCGTCTGCCAGGAGATTTTCCGCGAACTGAGGCGGGAAATGCTGGACCTCCGCGGCACCAAGGTTATGCTGACCGTACATCCCCAGGTCGCCGATCTTCTCTATGATGAAGAACGGCGAGGACTTGAAGACCTGGAAAAAAGATTCAAGAAAAGGATTACGGTTCGGGCCAAACCCGGATTCCATCAGGAGCAATTCGAGATCACTATCAACTAGAATACGTGCTACGTTCAACGTGCGACGTAAAAACTTTACTTTGAATTTGCACGTTACACCTCACACGTCACACGAACAGGGGGATTTTCGGTATGATCGGTACACCGTTGAAAAAGAATGCCACGAAGCTGCTCATTCTCGGCTCGGGAGAACTGGGCAAGGAAGTTGTCATTGAGGCTCAACGACTGGGCGTCGAGGTGATTGCAGTCGACAGGTACACCGATGCACCGGCAATGCAGGTGGCCCATCGCAGCCATGTCGTCAATATGCTTGACAAGGAAGAACTCAGCCGGGTTATCAGGCTGGAGCGCCCGCATTACATCGTGCCGGAGATCGAAGCGATCAATACCCACTACCTGCTCGAACTGGAGAGCGAGGGCTTTACGGTTATCCCGACCGCTCGCGCCACCAACCTGACCATGAACCGCGAAGGAATCCGGAGATTGGCGGCCGAGGAACTGGGCCTTCCCACTGCACGGTATTTCTTTGCGTCAACACTGGAAGAATTCAAAAAAGGGATCGAACAGATAGGCCTCCCCTGCGTTGTAAAGCCGACCATGAGTTCGTCCGGAAAGGGCCAGAGCACGGTGCGCGATCCGGCCGATATCGACAAGGCGTGGAAATATGCAGTTGAGGGTACCAGGGGAGCTGCGGACAAGGTCATCATAGAGGAATTCATCTCCTTTGATTATGAGATCACACTTTTGACCGTCAGATATGCCGGCGGTACGCGTTTCTGCCCGCCCATCGGCCACGTGCAGATAAAAGGAGACTATCACGAATCATGGCAGCCGATGCCCATGAGTCAGGCGGCGCTGGAAGAATCCAGACGGCAGGCAAAGGCTGTTACGGATGCCCTGGGAGGGTACGGCATTTTTGGGGTTGAGCTGTTCATCAAGGGTGACACGGTCTATTTCAGTGAAGTTTCACCGCGGCCGCACGACACGGGAATGGTTACCATGGTATCCCAGAACCTTTCCGAGTTTGAACTGCATGTGCGTGCAATTCTCGGACTGCCGGTTCCGGAGATAGTGAACCTTGCTCCGGCCGCATCGCACGTGATCCTCGCTGCTGAGAAAGCCGAGGCAGTTGCATTTGAGGGTCTCTCGGATGCCCTGGAAGTACCCGACACCAAGCTGCGGCTGTTCGGCAAGCCTGACACCAGGCCTGGCCGCCGCATGGGTGTTGCATTATCGCTCGGCAAAGATACCGACGAAGCCAGAAGCAGGGCTGAAGAAGCAGCGCACAGGGTAAAAATCACGACAGCCTGAAAGCGCTGCCGGGGACCTGGAAAAAACCCTTGACACATTCGGTGTATTTGATTTATTGTAGCTCGCTCAACGTAAATATATCATGAAGGTGGTGAAGTCAATGTACGCAGTTGTGAGAACCGGAGG
>JAGFXO010000131.1 GCA_017861285.1 Geobacteraceae bacterium
GCATGCCAGAAGGCACCGTTAGCGCAGCAGACCAGATATGCTGCTACAATTAAATTGACTACCGTAGCGCTGACACGCGGTCGGGGGATTATTATTTCACGCAAGCGAAGCATACTGTAATCCTTTATAATATGGCGGAATTCAGGGGCACACGAATAGGGCGCCGATTCAGCCTCTGAAGGCTTCAACAGAATGGAATCGTTGACTCAATTTTGAGGCCCTTCCTTATCAACAGGGCATCTTCAAAACGCTCACGCTTCTCCGTTCAGGATTCATTACTGGAGATCAAACAAGTGAACACCGTGAGTCTCTTCTTGGAACGAAGCTCAACGTCCCTTCAAATACTCCACCTGCAGGAAACGCTTCGGGGTCTGAGCTAATGTGCAGAACAATGGTAAGCATTGTGTTTTCGCTGTTCAAATATCTCAGTGCAGATAAAGGAAGTTGTCGCTTCGAATCCGCCGATATCTGATGGTCGGGTTACCACAAACACCCTCCTCATATCTTTTGTTCTACTCTTCAGTTCATCCACTGAGCTGAGATACCACTGTTTGTAACTGTCATTCCGCTCGAATTCCAATTCCCGTTTCCTGCCCAAGGCCATGATTGCCAGCTTCTGCCGGTAAAAGGAAACGGATGGGAGAAAATCCTTGTACACAATCACTTCTTCCTGTCGCCCGGGATCGATACTGTTTATCTTTGCTGTCATCCGCGCATATCCCTTCATTGCGGTCTCGAGAGACGGCAGCAGCAGGTATATGAGTACCGATACTCCTATCAGGAAGAGTGCCCCTGCTGCAATCAAACGGTCTCCATTTACGATCCTGCTGAGAAAAATACACGCAATGAGCGCTGCAAGTGAAGAGACGACAAGGTACGGGTAGAGTGGGGCAAGCGGTTTATAGACAAGACCGGAAAGGGCAATGGCAGGGGGGATGAGGAAAAAAACGGATATGGCTACCCTATCGTCCCACTTCGACCTGAGAGTATAAAAGCAGTGAACGGCTATTATTGTGGCGACACCGTACAGCGGAAGGAGGTATGGACCCATTTTGCTGCGCGACAGCGTGAATACGGCAAACGGAATAAGGGTGTAGAGATAGAGAATGCTTATTTTTTTTCCGCACTGGCTGAGGCTGAGAATGCTGCGCATGAACGGAACGATGGCGGGAAAGAACGTAGCCGGAAAAAGGACAAAATAGAACCAGAAGGGTTTGCTCCGCCTGAAGCGGTCGGTTGCGACACGCTCCACGGTTTGTGTCTCGAGGAAGTACCGTACAAGATTGGGGTGTTCATGTATTACGGCAATGAACCATGGAAGGACGATGGCCAGAAATACGCCGAGCCCGACAAGGATTTCCCGCACACTGAAAACTCGCCGGTGATGTATGTCGAAAAGCTTTGCGGCAAAATAGGGCAACAGGGTAAATAGAAAGACGAGCGGGCCCTTGGTGAGAAACCCGAGTCCCAGAAAAAAGGCGAACAGGCAGGTGTTCCAATTGCTTTTCACGCCATAAATCTGACGGAACAGATAATATTGCGCTCCCATGACGAAACAGGTCAGGTAGATGTCTGTTTCCGCAGTTCTGGAGACGGCAAGGAAAAGGAACGATGAGGCGAGAACAAGTAATGCGGTGAATGCCTTTTTTTCATCCTGAAGAAGCAGGAGTGCCGTTCGATAGAGCCAGAAGAGCGCAAGGGCAGCCGCCAGAATGCCGAAGAACCTGACCCCGAATCCGTTCACTCCGAAAACTTTCATGCCGGCGGCCATTGCCCAATACGTTAACGGGGGCTTGTGAAAATGTGCAATACCGTTAAACTCAGGTTCAAGGAAATTCCCCGAAACGAGCATCTCGCGGGCAATCTCACCGTAACGCGCCTCGGTGCTTTCCTGAAGTGCGAGAAACGGGGTTGGCAGGAGAAGAAGGAAAAAGTAGAAGACAAGGGAAAACAGGGCCTTGCGGTTATTCCACATAGGATTCATTCTGTCTGTTATTGCGCCGCAGCAAAAAGATGTTTCGCAGGTAAATGAAAGTACCGGTAGATTGCCCGATAATGAAGACGATGTCACGCTTCAGGATGGCATAGACAAGGAGCAGGATACCCCCAAAGAGGCTGAGGTACCAGAAGATGTCCGGGATCAGCGATTTCTTGTGTTTCTCACTATGAATCCATTGGAAGAAGAAACGCATGAAGAACATGAATTGACCGACCAGGCCTATTGCAAGGGTTACTGATTTCATTCTACTTATACCTTTCTACGCGAATGTCGACCTACCGGCGCAACATCCAACGCACTGCCAGAAGGTCATAAAACCCCTCGATGGCCTATTTTTACCTCGACAACACGTGCCCCCTCCTCCCGTATGAGGGTGGGAAGGAAGCGATGGAGCCTCCCGGAACATCCTGATCCTCTTCAGCATTTCGGCCCGCATGATTTCCAATGAGCAGCCGGTATCGTGAATTGTCTCCGCGGTAAAGCGATTGTGAACGTAAGTGCAAGTGGGGCATTCATGCAAACCTGGATATGCCCGCAAATTTATATCATAGGCATCTGAAAAAACCAGGTGTTCCGGTCAAGCATATGCTTGTATAGGTAGTTCGTCCCCTGGTAATAGCCAAGCGCATTGAGCAGATAGCTTTCCGGGAGTTGGGTTGCCTCAGTCTTGCCGTTCACCCGATCGAAATCGGCCTCGTGGCAACATTTAATCTCCTTATTACGCAACAAAACGCTTACATTTATTATGATTGAGGTTGTTTCCCCATCTTGCGAACGGTTTTTCCTCCTACCGGTTAAACCGGTAGGACAATCCTGAAGGTACTCCCCCGCCCTTCTTCACTTTCAACCTCGATCCTACCGCCATTCACCTCGACTGCCCATCGGGTGATGGCCAACCCCAGCCCGGCACCGCCTGAATCGCGCGACCGGCCCTTGTCGATTCGATAAAAACGTTCGAAAATTCTGGACTGATTCTCCCTGGAAATTCCCGGCCCCTCATCTGTAATCTCCAGCACAGCCATACCCTCTACCGACCGCCTGACAGCCACACCGATTCGTCCGTTTGGTGGAGTATATTTGACAGCATTATCCAAAAGGTTGATAAGTGCCTGTCGAAATGTCGAAGGGTCAATATTTGCTAAAATCGGTTCCTTTGCATCCAGGGTCAGCACCTGACCTTTTTCTTCCGCCAGTACCTGCAGGCAGTCAATGACGTCCGCTGCCAGCGCACCAAGGTCCGTCCACTTACGCTCGAACAGTGTCAGCCCAGCGTCAGCCCTGCTCAGGGTAAGGAGACTGTCCACGAGCCTTGTCAGGCGGTCCGTCTCTTCCAGCATGCTGGCGATTACCTCACGGCAGGCATGAACATCGTTGTCTTCCTGCAATCCTACTTCGCCCACACTCCGGATCACGGTCAGGGGTGTTCGCAACTCATGGGAAGCATCGGATGTAAAGCGGCGCATTCTCTCAAATGAATCTTCCAAGCGGGCAAAGGTCTGATTAAAAACAGTCGCCAGTCTGCCGAATTCGTCATCGGGATTCTTTACCGGCAGCCTATCGGCAAGGCCTTCGGCAGTTATCTCCCCGGCTTTTGCTGCCATGAGGTTGACCGGCGCAAGGACGTGCCCGGCTATAAAATATCCACCGGCAAAAGCCACTGTAATCGCAGCGGGAATGCCGATAAGTATGAGTGTCACCACGAGGTTCATAAGCTGGTGAGCCTGTTCTTCATCAATAGCGACGGTTATGCGGTAACTATGTGTCGGAACTGAGACTAACTTGGTCTGAAGACGGTAAGGACGGCCATTTGGTGACGTCCATAGATGGAGAGGTGTGGTCTTGTTTCCGGCAAAAAATCTGTCGAGTCCCCCTTCTTTCCAGGAATTGGTAGCGGCAAGCTGTGTGTTCCCATCCATTACGAGGAAGATGGCCGTGGAGTCGAACTCCATAAGTTCTCTAATCTCTTCCCTCATTTCGTCGGGGCCGAGTTTCAGAATCTTTTCAATTGTGTCCGTTCGTTCTCTGAGCTGCCGATCAGCTTGCTCCTGGAGGGATATACTGACAAAAAAATAGATACCCCCGGAGAAAAACAGGATAATAATTGAAAGGGCGACGGTATACCAGAGAGTCAGCCGGGCGCGGGCTGTTCTTAATATCACGGCTCCCCCTCTCTTATGACAAAACCTAGCCCGCGAACTGTTTTGATCAGTTTTTCTTCGAACGGGCCATCCACCTTGCGTCTCAGTCGGGCAACGTACACATCAATCACATTGTCCATGGGGGTGGAACGTTCCTTGACATGCCAGACATCGCGAGTCAACATCTCACGGGACACTATGCTGCTATTGTTCCGCACCAGGTATTCAAGCAGTTCGAACTCGCGAACAGTGAGGTCTATGCGCTCGCCGTTTCGGTTCACTTTGCGGCTCACCAGGTCCATTTCCAAATCGGAAATTGTGAGCTGTAGAGTCTGCTCTTTTCTGCCCCGACGTAACAGTAACCTGATGCGGGCAAGCAGTTCCGGAAAGGCGAACGGTTTTACCAGGTAGTCATCAGCGCCGCTGTCAAGGCCCAGTACCCTGTCCTCCACGGTGTCCCTTGCCGTCAAAACGAGAACCGGTGTTTCGAAGCCGCGCATTCTCATAGTGGTCAGAATTTCAATCCCGTCTCGTCCGGGCAGCATCAGATCAAGAAGCACTAAGTCATATGTGCGCGTATTAAGCTGGAAAAACCCCTCTTCTCCGGTATGCGCCACAGCCAGTTCGTAGCCTTCACTCTCCAGTCCTTTCCTGAGCGCTTCCGCCACTTTTACTTCGTCTTCTATTATCAGGATGCGCATTTGCATTTCCATAGTCTGGATTATTCACATAAGAAAAATTTGTTCAACTGAATATATTCTGACAAATTTTTAAGACATGTGCTTTTTCTCAACAAAATCATAACGAGTCAACGATATATGGGAAGAATTAGAGCCATCCGGGTGGTTTGGAATCAAGATTGGAAGAATAATATAACAGCGTGGTAAAATTATAGCGATGTATTAATAATGAAACTTCTTGAGGCATGGAACGTGTACCATGAAACCTACATTTGCAAGCACAAAGTTCTGCTGGCCCATGATGTCAAGATGCTTGTTGATGTGGGAACAGTACCCCGTTCAGGACACAACCTATATTTTTCATTTCTCTCACACTTTCTCCACGCGAATGTCGACATATCTGCGCAACATCCAACGCACAGACAGAAGGTCATAAAACCCCTCGATGGCCCGCCGATAATTGGTATACTTTGAGACCCCGTGTATGCGGGGTCGGTGCCCCACCTTTACCTCAACAACACGTGCCCCCTCCATCCGCATGAGGGTGGGAAGGAAACGATGAAGTCCACGGAACATCTTTATCCTCTTGAGCATGTCGGCCCGCATTATTTTCAATGAGCAGCCGGTATCGTGAATTGTCTCCCCGGTGAGGCGGTTGCGGACGTAATTCCCTACCCTGCTGCCGATCCGCTTCGAAAGGGTGTCGCGACGCTGGTATCTCCAGCCGTTTACCATGTCGTAATCTCCATCCTGAAACCCCGCGCCGAGGGCTGCCGACTTACCCCTGTTGGTCGGAAAGGAGAAACACCGGACCATGTCGTACCGCCCTGCCAATTCCCTTATGACCGCCAGACTGTTGTCCGTGCTGCAATCGTTGACGAAAAGCACTTCGTACAAATGACCGAGGGTGTCGGCAACCCGCTTTATTTCCTGGAAGAGCGAGGGGATGTTTTCTTCTTCGTTGAAAACGGGGATAACGAAGGATATTTTTTTCCATGAATGTGTGCGAGACTTCACTATACTTATCTGAAACCTCCAGAGATTTGAACTCATCCTTCGATTGGTTGCATTTCCTAAAACTCTGCAGTGACCTGCCCCCCGAAAACAGCTCCATAAGTTATGTTAGACTCAAAGGAGCTTTAGAAAGGGGAATCACCGCATGGGAAAACGAGGCTACCAACCGG
>JAGFXO010000049.1 GCA_017861285.1 Geobacteraceae bacterium
AGGCAAAAAAACGACCCTCCATAACAGTGGAAAGCTTAGGACCCTCGACGGCAGCAGTTCCTGAGGGCAGGGAAAAATTACCGGCTGCGGAACAACTGCATCCTGACAAAAAAGAGGTGCTGATCGGAGGGCATAATGAGGAATGGTGGCGGTCCAGTTTCAACAATACACGGAATGAAATAAAGGCAATACAGGAAAGGCTTCCAGGAAAGAAAGAAGAGCTGAATACGGCGCGTCGCAAAGTGACGATCTACCCATTCCCCCAATATAGAAAAGCGTATTATGATTTGCTGGGGGAAATAGAAAAGGATGAGGCCCGGATAGGTGAATTAGGCGGCGTGCTTGAAACCCTTGACATCGAAGCCGCAAAGGCGGGGGTTCCCCTTGACTGGCGCAGATAATATTCGGGGAAGGGAAACTGATGGCCGGGAATGGGCTGCCGATGGCCGGAGAATGTGGGTGTGACGCAATATTCTTCGTTGACATGGATATGAAAACGTTGTATAAGATGTGCTCCATGAGCCGCAAGGCATGGACGGGCGTGGACGACGCCTTGCGGGGGGAGAAATAAGCAGTGGCGGCGTAGCCAAGTGGTAAGGCAGAGGTCTGCAAAACCTTTATTCAGCGGTTCAAATCCGCTCGCCGCCTCCAATTAAATCAGGCACTTACGTTAAATCGTGAGTGCCTTTTCTATTATCCTGTTGCGAAAATTGTAACAAGTGTTAAATTTGCAGACCTGGCTGCCTTATCAAACTGAGTTGATGTCGTCAGCTTGCATGAGCAGGTACTCGAATATCTCGCGTACCTGACCACAATGGCTACATGGCTTTAAGGACATTTCCTGATTTTCGGTCATCCATACATGACTACCTATCGCCCAGATACGAGTCAGTGATTTTCAGTAATCCTTCAAATGACCAGTATTTTACCGTAAAATACACCCACTCATAAAATCTGACAGCCAGCAATGTGATCTATGCGAGAATTGCAAATACATGATAAAATAAACAGTAATAGGAGTTGATGGATGATGAAAATCATGACAGGACTTCTGCTTATTGTTTATTGCCTTACTATCGGTGCTGGTATTGCTAAAGCATTAGACATACAAACTGCCCCTATGGAGCAGAATAATCCTTCCTCAACCGAAAAGAATAAACAATATCTCAACATCGGACAAAGAGACCCTCAAAAAGACAACCCTCAGGGAGTATGGTTGGACTTTTTACTGGATAAAAACATGGCAGTAGGTTGTGGACTTACTGTTAACTTTCAGGAACCAGAAATGCAAAATGATCAGAATGGGAATAGCGTAAGATTGGGTTTGGGTGAAGCACATCTAGGAGGATGTGTAGGATTGAAATTTCTCTTCAAATAGCTCATATAGCAATTACCCCACCATTTTATATTTGGCAATAACACCTTTAAAATCATCAAATTTAACTGCATTGTACCGTAATATATAACCACGCCTATTACCAAAGCTCGCCTTATCCACATAATCACATACCAATATATAAGTAAGATTTCATAAGCTATCTAACGTACCGTATTTACACAGCTATATCATAACTATCTGATATTACACCAACTATCTAATTGTTCACAAATTAGGCAATCTGCAATACCCTTATAAAAAAATAATAGTTTCTGAGATTATCAACATACTTATCAACATGTATTCAACAACTATTGTTGAGACGATGTTACAAAAATTATGCATCTATCCGAATTGGCTTACCCCTTGATGAATTGCTAGCTTCGGAATGAAGAACCTGGTAGTGACCTATTATGTCATAGCTGCATGATATCCTCTTCGCCAGGAGGGAGCCATGATATCCATATGCTGTACTCTACCCAAACCGGATTACCGGGATCTATCCACCGAAGAAAGTAAGAAGTTCTGTAGGTTAGTATATCTTCTGAAGAAACGTGGTTATTCTATAAAGGATGCTCAGGCGGTTGCATATCGGAAGGTGTTGGAGAATGGCATACCTTTTGACGCTAGAGGGAGCAATCCCTCCAAAGTGGGGTTTTTGCCAGTGGGGGCTATAAACCGGTCAATAGATGTTACAAAAGTTAAAGGTTATTGAAAAGAAGAAGCCATCGCGTCATTCTCCGGTCTGAAAGCGCGACCAATGCCTGCTTACGGGTATCTTTCATGCAGGAAGGGAACAGGTCAGCTGTTACCACATTGATTATACAGTTGTTTTTATGCCTACTCCGTCTCGTCCGTTCTCCCCTGGAGTCGCCCCAGAATTCCATCCATAAACCTCGCCAGTCTCCCCTTGCGGGTCCGCCTGGGCTCTCTGTCCGGGGAGGAAAAGCCCAACTCCTCCCTGATCCCATGGATTTCTCTCCTCGACTCAGTTGAATGGAAATAAAGGACAAACCATAGTGTCTCCCTGGGGAGTATATCCTGCTGTACCGTTTCCTGGATGGACCTGAAGATCTTTTTCCCTTCAGCAATCGTCGGTTCATCGGTGAAAAGCCCGTGACAGATACGGCGGGTTTCTTTCCAGGAACGGATGACATACTGGTCCCGGGTTTCATTCACTCGCTTCCCTTTGGGGGCGAAACTGCTCCAGTTGACCGTAACGGTGCCGTCCGGGGAGCGGAATTGCGCCTGGCCGCCAGCGCAGGCAAACCCTGCTTTCTCCGCCGCGGAGGCGACATGGAGGATATCGTTCCAGCGCCATGCGTATTCATTTCCCCGTTTGCTTGCGCGGGAAAGCAACTCTTTTGGGAGAAACCGCTCTGCTTCATTCATCGTGATATGCCACCCGTGTCCCAACGTTTAGCTTTTTTTACGTATTAATTCTTTGTTATCAGGAATGATTATGGTATTTTTGAATACAAAAATCAACTCTGTTGCTTGTGTTTTATCTGTGCGTAACAAATTCTTAAGGACAGGTAAACTGGGGTGTCCCCCTGTTCGTAAGCCGCGGGTCAACATGAACATCCTGAAGATTTTCATTGTGCATGGTAAGCAACAGAGAAGAAAGCATTGGGTACCATATGAATCTATCAGAAGAACTGCGTAAACTTGCCGACTTGCGCCGGGAAGGCCACCTCTCTGAGCAGGAATTTGCCGAAGCAAAGCGAAAGGTACTCCTGCAAGGCAATGCTGAGCAGCAACCACAGCCTGGAAGCGAAATCGAAGAAGAGACGGCAGGCGTCATTGACGTCGAGGAGAAGTCCTATGCCTCAAGCCGTTGGACATCCGGGAATTTTTTCTTTCCCGATGCTTTAGTTCTGGTGAGTGATGGTATAGTATTCCGCAAAGGAAGTCTGTTCGGTTCAAGAGAAGAGCATATTAATTACAAATCAGTCGCTTCCTTTCGGATAACCAACGGCATATTGTTTTCAACCGTATCGATAGAAACCTCCGGAGGCAGCCAACCCATTGTGATTAATGGTCTTTGGAAATCAGAAGCAAAGGAGATTCAGAACGCACTGCGTGAATTCCAAAGACAGGCTCAACGCTACATCTGAGAAGGAGACCCGGGGTTAATCGCAAAGGCCTCAATATTCTATACATTTATCCGTGTTGCTCCCTTTACAGTTAGTTGGCCGGTGCTACAATGAACTGTGAAGATAATAAAAAAAAGGAGGGTGCAATGTACGGATCCGAGAAAGTGTACAAGAAAATTGAAGTGATTGGTGTGTCAAAAAAGGGGATCGAAGCGGCCATCGAAATGGCTTTAAGCAAAGCAAAAAAAACGGTCCACAAGTTGTCATGGTTCGAGGTTGAAGAAATACATGGGCATATAGGAGAAGACGGCACCGTCAACGAATATCAGGTGCTTCTCAAAGTCGCTTTTCAGTTGGAAGATTGATTGATGGCAATGCGGGGTGTTTCCCGCAAACGGGATTACAGGAAATAGTCGGGAGGAAGCTCGCGTTTCCTCCTCTCCTGCCCGCAGTATGTTGTCGGTTTCCACCGTTCCCTGACGGGGTCTCTTCCGACCTTCGCCCAACCGCCGGAGCGGCGGAAAGCCTTTATCCTCTCATCTTTTATGAATTCGTCGAGCAGGTATTCATCGATCATCCCCCTCCTGTTGTTTTTGTAGATAACCCCGATCATCATGTCTTTGTCCTCCTTTGTCATTGTTTCAGACGCATGGGACATGTTTTTCCCGCCGGGGGCACAGCCCCTTGTTGTCGGTAAAGGCTGGTTTACCCGCTCATCTTCCGCCCTGTTCGAACCATCTTTTGTTCGCACCCAGTCACCGGAATTCTTGTAAGCGACGATTTTACCTGAACTGATCAGGTCTTCAAGGCGATACGCCTCAACCGTTCCGGCGGTACTGTTGCTGAAAATTACCGGTATAGCCACGGTCAATTCCCTCCTGCATTACTCATACAGATTAAGTATATAGCGTTTGCCCAAATTGTCACCTGGGAAAAGCATTAAAGTCGTGACCGGGGCCCGGGAGAAAGCAGGCCGGGTTTTTGTGTTTTACAAGCAGGTATGATTTTGCTAGGATTGTGAGCCGGAATATTACGGTTTTAAAGGGTTTCCATGTCTCAGCTTACACCGATGATGCGTCAATATCTTGAAATAAAGGACCAGTATCCCGATACGATTCTCTTTTTTCGCCTGGGCGATTTTTATGAGATGTTTCTGGATGATGCGGTCAAGGCATCGCGTATTCTCGATATCGCCCTTACTTCCCGCAACAAGAATTCCGAAGGCGGTGATGTGCCGTTATGCGGAGTCCCGTATCATTCGGCTGGTCCCTATATCTCCAGGCTCATTGAAGCCGGAGAAAAGGTTGCAATCTGCGAGCAGGTTGAGAATCCGAAGCTTGCCAAGGGGATCGTAAAGCGTGAGGTCGTAAAGGTTGTAACCCCCGGCCTGGTGGTGGACAGTGAGAGTTTGTCCCCAAAGGAGAATAATTACCTTTTTTCTTTCTGTCCCGGGAAAAATGACCGGTGGGGATTGTCATTTCTCGACATTTCGACAGGGGAGTTCAAGGTTACCGAGGTGGAGGGGGCTGATGCCCTTTGGGCGGAAATGATGTGCATCAACCCGCGGGAACTGCTACTGCCCTCGGCACTTCGTGACGGCATTGCCTCGAAGGAAGTGGCGGGGTTTATGGGGGATAGGTCCTCAACTTTCCTGGATGATTGGGTCTTCGATCCGGAATATGCAAAAAGACTGCTGGAAAATCACTTTTCGGTGGGTTCGCCTGACGCGCTCGGATGTGGGAACTTCAGGGCAGGGGTGTTGGCCGCCGGGGCGATTATCCACTACTTGAGGGAGACGCAAAAGGGGACAGTCGACCATATCAGGAAAATAACTCCCTATGAAATACGCGAGCACCTGGTATTGGATGAATCGTCGAGGAAGAACCTCGAACTGACGGCGACCCTTGCCGAAGGCAAAAGAAAAGGGTCTTTGATCGGACTCATGGATCGAACCAGGACGGCGATGGGTGCCAGAAAGCTTCGCCATTGGATTAACTATCCACTTGTATCTGTTGGAAAAATAAAAGAACGGCAGGATGCCGTTGCGGAGCTTGTCCAGGATGCGGGATGGCGGAATGAGATTGCCGGAATACTGGCGGGGATGTATGACCTGGAGCGTTTGAACGGAAGAATCAGCATGGCCAGTGCCGGTGCCAAGGACCTTGTCGCGCTGAAGGAATCGCTGCTGAGGATTCCCGCACTGCTTGACAAACTTGCCGGTGCGGCCACTTCCCTGATCCTTTCGATCCTGGGGGAGGCGGATCCGATGGAGGATCTGGCGGAACTCATATCGACCGGCATTGTTCAAGACCCGCCGTTCGTGATCCGCGAGGGCGGCATAATAGAAAAAGGGTATAACCGGGAACTTGATGAGCTGCGCTGTCTGAGCAGGGAGGGAAAAGGCTATATTGCGGGGCTCGAAGCCCGGGAGAAGACGCGCACCGGTATCAATTCCCTGAAAATCCGCTATAATAAGGTCTTCGGCTATTATATCGAGATTACCCGCTCCAACCTGGCGAGCATCCCCGGTGATTACATCAGGAAACAGACCCTTGCAAATGCGGAGCGATTCATCACTCCGGAACTCAAGGAGTATGAGGAGAAGGTTCTGACCGCGGAAGAGCGGATATGTGAACTCGAATATGAGCTTTTCCAGCAGATCCGTGAGAAAGTGGCCGCCCAGGGTGAGAGAATTGCCGGAACTGCCGAACTCATTGCCACTCTGGATGTCCTTGTTTCCCTGGCCGATCTCGCCCACGAAAGAGGATATTGCCGTCCCCTGGTTGATGCTGGTGATACCATCTCGATCACGGAAGGCAGGCATCCGGTGATCGAGGCCGTGCATCTTTCAGAGCGCTTCGTCGCCAATGATACGCTGCTCGACAATTCCGGGAACCAGCTCATCATAATCACCGGTCCGAACATGGCGGGGAAATCCACCTATATGCGTCAGGTTGCACTTATTACGCTCATGGCGCAGATGGGCTCGTTCGTTCCCGCCGCAGAAGCTCACATAGGGGTGGTTGACCGGATCTTTACCCGTGTCGGCGCGGCGGACAACCTTGCAAGAGGCCAATCCACCTTCATGGTCGAAATGATGGAGACTGCCCACATCCTGCGGAATGCCACTGCGAAAAGTCTCGTTATCCTCGATGAAATAGGGCGGGGCACATCGACGTTTGACGGTGTTTCCATTGCCTGGGCGGTTGCCGAACACCTGCATGATGCGGAATTCTGTTCTGCCAAGACACTTTTTGCTACCCACTACCATGAACTGACCGAACTTGCGGTGACCAGGGACCGGATAAAGAATTTCAACATTGCGGTGAAGGAGTGGAATGACCAGATCATATTTTTGCGCAAAATTGTCGCGGGGGGCTCTTCGCACTCGTACGGTATCCAGGTTGCCAGGCTTGCGGGTCTGCCCGCTGAGGTCATAGAACGCGCACGCGAGATACTGCGAAACCTTGAAAAGGGCGAGTATGCCGAAGAGGGCCTGCCCAGGATAGCCAGGGGCAAAAAAAATGCAGCGGCCTTGCCGTCTCCGCAACTGTCACTGTTTCACGAGGATGCGGATCTGATCCGGAGAAAGCTGAAAGAAACGGATGTAACCGCAATGACCCCGATCGAAGCCATAACATTGCTGGACGAGCTGAAAAGGATGATGGAAAGTGAGTATCGCGAATAAATATATCTTTTTTACGGGAATCTTCCTTGTGGTGTTTGCCCTGCTGGGATTGCGGGTGTACGGTGCTGAAACCGGGATCAAATCCGGCGAGCCGGGAACGGCCATCGAGCAGATCCGGATAGAACTCGAAGAGACGCACAGGCAGGACTCCGCAACTGCCCTGGTAACCGATATCAGGCACTGGTCGAATCCGGATTATACAAGGATAGCGGTAACCCTCGATAAAGAGGCGGTTTTTGAGCACCACCGGCTGAAAAAAGATCCGTCCGGCAAGCTCCCGCCCAGGCTTTATCTCGACATCAAGGGAGCGAGAATTGCGCGGGGAGTCAAGGATGTGCCGATCGGTGACGGGTTGCTGCGCATGGCACGGGTAGCGCAGTACCGCCCGGACGTGGTGCGCGTTGTGCTCGACATCGATACGATCAGGGACTTCAAGATATTTCCCCTTTCCGATCCCTACCGGGTCATCATTGATGTCAAAGGGGATAGAAAAACCGAAATTTCGAAACTCGACGACAGCATCTCCGCATATCGGCCGGTCCAGGAGTCGGAAAACCTCGTACAGAAGAAGGAAGAGGAAAGGACCAGGCCCGTGACTGCATTCAAGCCGGGAAAAATCCGCAGAATTGTCGTTGACCCGGGCCATGGGGGCCATGACCCCGGAGCAGTCGGTGCGGATGGTTTGAAGGAAAAAGATGTCGTCCTGGAAATGGGGCTGAAGCTGGCAAAGAGAATCCGGGAAAACCTCGGGATCGACGTGGTCATGACCCGGTCAAAAGACGTGTTTATACCGCTTGAGGAACGGACGGCGATTGCCAATAAGGTCAATGCGGATCTGTTTGTTTCCATTCATGCGAATGCGTCACTGAACAAAGCCGCCGCGGGAATCGAGACGTATTACCTGAATCTCGCGAAAACTGACAAGGCTAAGCGTGTTGCGGCGCGGGAAAACAACACCTCCCTGGAAAAGGTGAGCATGCTCCAGTCGATCCTTTTTGACCTGATGGCAAACTACAAGATCAATGACTCGGCGCGTCTGGCGGATGATGTTCAGAAGGCCCTGCACGGAAAAATAGATAAAAGCTATGCGGGAACGAGGAACCTTGGCGTGAAACAGGGCCCGTTTTATGTTCTTGTCGGCGCCACAATGCCCAGCATTCTCGTGGAAACAGCCTTCATCAGCAACGAAACGGAGGCCGCCCGTCTTAGAGACAGCGAGTTCCAGGAGACAACCGTATCGGGAATTGAAGATGGCATCAGGGCGTATGTCGCCAGCCTGAGATAGGTCCCGGGAGTTTTCGCCGAATGATTGATTTTCAGAAGAAAATAATGGCAAGGGCGCTTGCCCTGGCCCGTAGGGGGATCGGCAAAACCTCCCCGAACCCTGCGGTCGGCTGCGTTATCGTGCGCGGGGATGCTATCGTCGGTGAAGGCTGGCATCAGAAGGCGGGAGAGCCCCATGCGGAAATAAACGCCCTGCGCCAGGCGGGAGATAAGGCTCTCAGTGCCGATGTCTACGTTACGCTGGAACCGTGCAGCCATTTCGGCAAGACTCCTCCCTGTGCTGATGCGCTTGTGAAAGCAGGTGCCGGCAGGGTTTTCGTCGGGATGATCGACCCGAATCCGAAAGTCCGTGGCCGGGGGGTGGAAATCCTGCGGGCGGCAGGCATCGATGTTTCCATCGGTTTGCTGGAACCGGAATGTCGCCGCATCAACGAATCATTCATCAAACATGTTACAACAGGAATGCCGTTTGTAGTCCTGAAATGCGCCATGACGCTGGACGGCAAAACGGCCACCGATTCGGGTGATTCAAAGTGGATAACAGGTGAAAAATCGAGGGAATATGTTCATAAACTTCGAGCGATGGTTGACGGTATAATGGTCGGGGTGGGAACGGTGATTGCCGATGACCCGCAGCTGACGTGCCGGGTTCTCGGTGGCCTGAGAGACCCGGAGCGGATCATAGTCGACAGCAGGTTGCGGATTCCGGATAGCTCCAGAATTTTTCATCTCGATTCGGAAGCAAAGACATGGATTGCGACGACCGTCCGGCAGTCTGAAAGGGTCGATGAGTTGAGAAGGTCCGGAGCGGAAATCATCACCTGCCGGGAGAGCAACGGTCGTGTGGATTTGCATGATCTGATGATGAAGCTTGGAGCCATGGGAATCCAGTCGCTGCTTCTGGAGGGTGGTCGTGAACTGGCCGGCGAAGCCGTTCGCCAGGGGCTGATCGACAAGTTTCTCCTGTTTTACGCTCCGAAACTGGTGGGCGGAGAAGCCCCGGGGTTGTTTGCCGGCAAGGGCGTTGCACGGATGGCTGATGTGCAGAAGCTTCAGGATGTTCGCATACGTCGTTTCGGCGATGATTACATGATAGAAGGATACCCGGAGAAACCATGTTTACAGGCCTGATAGAAGATGTGGGAAAAGTTGTCAGGATTGCGAAGACAGGCGCCGCGGCGAGCCTCACGGTCGAGACTTCCTTTCTTTTGGAGGAAATCAGGCCGGGTGACTCCATAGCCGTAAACGGCGTCTGCCTTACCGTAGTGGAGAAAGGTTCGTCCCGCCTTGTTTTCGATGTGTCGCACGAAACCATCGAGCGCACCGCTTTTGCCGGGCTGAAACCGGGCCACCATGTGAACCTCGAGCGTGCCCTGCGGCTGGGAGACCGGCTGGGCGGGCATATGGTGAGCGGTCATGTGGACTGTATCGCGTCCATCGTCTCACGTCGGGAAATATCGGGGAATTTTGCCTATGAGTTCCGGCTGCCGGAGAAATTTGCCCGGTACATCATCGAGAAAGGTTCAATCGCAGTGGACGGCATCAGCCTCACCGTCAATGCGGCTTCCCCTGACGGTTTTTCTCTGAACGTTATTCCCCATACTTACATGAATACCAATCTGCGGTATAAGAAGCCGGGGGATGAGGTAAATATTGAAACAGACATGCTGGGAAAATATATTGAACGTCTCCTCTCGGGAGGCAAGTCGCCCGGCGGTGATGGGGGAGTAACAATGGAACTGCTTGCAAAGAACGGTTTTTTGTGAGGCGTTGATGCAGAATCGACGAGCGCGGTAGGTGCGACCGCGGCTTTTACCCCTCGCATTTGGAAGAGAGCTGGTATAATTGCAGAGACTATTTTGGAAAATGGAGGATGAAAAATGAACAAGTCTGATATTATGGACAAGATTTCCTCGGAAGCCGAGATTACAAAAGCACAGGCTGAAAATGCGCTGAATGCGATTCTCGAGGCGATCACCGGTACGCTTGCTGCCGGAGACAAAGTAACCCTGGTCGGATTCGGCAGCTTTTCGGTTACCGAAAGGGCGGCGCGTACCGGTCGCAATCCGCAGACAGGGGCAGAACTGAAAATTCCTGCCGGTGCAACCCCGAAATTTACCGCCGGCAAGGAGTTGAAGGAAACCGTCAAAGGGTCCTAGCAATTCCGGTGTGCGGAAGGAATTTCCGTGAAGCGGACTGAACCGGCCTTCATAGAAATTCCGGTCCCGGTAAGGAGGAGTCGACCGCAGGGGTTGACTCCTCTTTCCGCATAAACGCTCGAGACCCTGTTGCCGGCTGTATCCGTCTGATCATCTCTCCTTTCCCGTTCCCATATCGGATTGCGTCCGGGCACCCCTGTAATTCCGCATATATATTCAGAAAGAAACTTATTGACTTTCATGCGCTAATGGCTTATTCCAAGCCTGATAACGGGTTGAGAGCGTGTTTACCGTTGCGTTACTTCAGATTGTTCGTGAAAGGCGCGTATGCTGAAATCCATTTTGAAAAACAGAAAATTGATATATATGACCGTGGGCTTTGCAATGGGTCTGGTGGCACCTGTATTGTGGGCCCTTATCAATGTCGTGTTTTTTCGCATCCCGGGAATGTCGACAGGGGAGCAGATCGTTTCCGACATCGTCCGAAGCCCCTATAATATTGCATTGTACTGTTACATGGGTTTCGGGACGGCCGTGGTAATGTCGGTTTTCGGCTATTTTATCAGCAAGGTTGGAAAGTCCATGCATGACCGGGCTGAAGAACTTGACAAACTGCACAGCGAGGTTGTTACCCAGAAGGAAGTGTTCGAAAACAGGTACAAGGTTCTTGATGAAAACATACGGAAGTTCCATAAGATAAGCAACCGAATCCAGAAATCCCTCGATATCCAGGAAGTTCTCTCCCTTTGCGCCGAGGGGTTGCATGATGTGCTCGGATATGAGCGGGTCAACATCCTCATGGTCGACCCAAAAAGAAGATGTCTCTATTTTGCCATTGCCACCGGCAGTGAGGATTTCGATACCACGAACGTTACTCTGCCTCTCGACAGTCGCTCGGGGGTAATCTACAAATGCTTTTCGGAAAAAAAACGCTATCTCATCGATGACATGTCCAAATGTCCCGACGATTATTTTCTCAAACCACCCTTCGACAACATCAAGCCCCTGCGTTCCCGGAGCTTTGTCCTCTGCCCGATTGTGGTGAAAGGGGAAACGATCGGCCTGTTCGGCATTGACAACAAACTCAGCAAGCGCCATCCCAATGAAAGCGATGTCGATACCATCAACCTTTTTGCGGACCAGGCTGCCTCGTCGATCACCAGGATCAATCTGCTTCAGGCAATCGATGCCCTGACTTCGGAACTGGAAACCACCTTTGTTACGTTTCTCCAGAAGAAGGACTTATACACCACAAATGTAAACAGCCTGAAGATGGCCGTAGAATCGGTCTTCAATGGGACTGCGCAGATTGCCTCTTCTTCGGAGGTGGTCATGTCCTCCGTTGACGAAGCCAGTTCCGCGGTCAGCGAAATTTCCGTCGCCATAGATCAGGTGACCAAAAATCTCGATTATCTCGCCGAGAATATCGAAAAATCCCTTTCCGCGATGGAGGAGATGCATGCTTCCATAAGGAACGTGGAAAAGAATGCCGCCATTTCCCACACGGTTTCCCGTGAGGTTAAAATCCAGGCCGACAAGGGTATGGACGAGGTGGAAGAGACCATTGCCGCCCTTGCCGACATCCAGACGGCAGTTGAGCTTTCCTACGAAACGATCAAGCGCCTCAGTGAAAACAGCGGCCGCATCGGCAATATAGTCAAGGTCATCAAGGATATCACCAAAAGGACGAACCTCCTTGCCCTGAACGCTTCCATCATTGCCGCGCAAGCCGGAGAGCACGGGAAGAACTTCGGCGTGGTGGCTGATGAAATACGCAATCTTTCCAACCAGACCAGCATGTCGACGGGCGAAATAACCGGGATTATCGAAGAGATTCTCGGCGAGTCCCGGAAAGCTGCCGAAAATGTCACCTTCAGCAAGGAGCTGGTGCAGAAGGGGGTAGAGATCGGCCGTGCCATGGGCGAATCGCTCCGCGTCATCCTGGAAAGTGCCATACACTCCATGGAGATGACGGAAGAAATAAAGACGGCCACCGAAGAACAGGTGAAGGGGGTCAAGCTCGTCAACCGGTCCATTGAAGATGTGAGCACCATGACGGCGCAGATCTTCAATGCTTCGAAAGAGCAGTCAAAGGCGACGAAAAACATCCTAAAGCATATACAGTCCATCGAAGACATGACACAAGCCATGGTGCGTGCGACCTCCGTGCAGGTTCAGGATGGCGCCGACATCGAAAAATCGGTCGTTTCACATGCCGCCATGATTGACGTGATATTCGACACCATGGAGAAAAGGAAGGAGGAAAGCCTTGCGGTTGTCGCAGAGATGGAGTTGATGAAGGGGATATCCTGATGAAATTAATGATGGACATTTTTTCGTAAGATGTGATAATTACTGTATACACTGCGTGGGTCAGGTCGGGTAGCGATCGGCGCCGCAGTGAAAGTGAAGTATCATACCGCCTGGATTCCTTACGGAACCGGGACGGAAGGCAACAACCAGCGACATGAGATATTCTCTCTCATTGTATGGTAGGCAAACGCCCTCTGTTCCGAGGGCTTTTTTGTTTTCTGGAGGTTCTTTTGTCGCGCAGGAAAACCGTTCTCGATATTCAGGCCATGAAGGGCAGGGGCGAAAAAATTTGCGCCCTGACCTGCTACGACTACCCGACGGCGAGGATCATTGATACGTGCGGGGTCGATCTCATTCTTGTCGGCGATTCCGCCGGTGTGGTTTTCTCGGGATTTGACAATACGCTGCCGGTCACTGTTGAGGATATGCTCTACCATACGAGGGCTGTTGTCAGGGCGAAGCCCGACGCGCTGGTCGTGGCAGATTTGCCTTTTCTCTCCTACCAGGTGGATATGCGTGAGGCGAGGCTCAATTCAGGCCGCCTGGTGAAAGACGGCGGGGCGGAAGCGGTAAAGCTGGAAGGCGGGAAGAATGTGGCGGATATAATCCGGGGAATCGTCGATATGGATGTCCCGGTCATGGGGCATATCGGCCTTACCCCCCAATCGATACACCGCATGGGGGGATACAAGGTTCAGGGGAAAAAGGAGGCTGCCGGAGCATTTTCCATAGTTCTCGAAGGGATACCCCTGAAGCTTGCCCGGAAAATAACGGCGGAACTTTCCATCCCGACCATCGGCATCGGCGCCGGACCCTGGTGTGACGGCCAGATCCTGGTCCTGCACGACATCCTGGGGATTTGCGACAAATATTCACCCAAATTCGTGAAAAAATATGCGGACGCAAAAACACTCATTTCTTCGGCGGTTTCCCGGTATTCGCAGGAGGTGAAGTCCGGCGAATTTCCCGATGAGGAACATTCATTTCTTTAGTGGAGGCTGTGTCCAGCAGCTGGCAGCTTAATATCCATGGAAACAATCCATTCCGTACGACATATGCAGGAAAAGGCCCGCGAGATCAGGTCCAGGGGGCAGACGATCGCCTTTGTTCCCACCATGGGGTTTCTCCATGAGGGGCATGCTTCTCTGTTGCGCGAAGGAAGGAATCGCGCGGATATCCTTGTGCTGAGCATTTTCGTC
>JAGFXO010000132.1 GCA_017861285.1 Geobacteraceae bacterium
TATCGGTCGTGCTACCTTTGAGCCCGGCTGGAGATGGTCGACCTCCTTGCAGCCGATTGCGAAGACGAAGAGTTGCGAAGCGCCTCACTTTCAGTATCACGTTGCAGGTGTCCTGCGCATCCTTATGGATGACGGCATGGAGTTCGAGTGCAAAGCCGGAGACGTTTCTTTACTCCCTTCCGGGCACGATGCTTGGGTAGTAGGTGATGAACCTGTTGTGATCGTTGATTTCCAGGGCATGATCGACTACGCAAAGGAGCGGTAAAGCCTACGGATCCTGATTTACAAGGAAATCCATAGATTCAAGCATACGCCCGTCCCCTGTGCAAAGGTCACCGGCGGTAAGTATGGTCATGTCTCCGTGCACCAGGTCCGCTTTCCGGATCTCACGCGACTTGCCACCATAGAGCACGTTTACGTGCACCGTCACCGAAATACGTAGCCTTTCCGCTGCATGTACCCCAGTCCCTAAAGAGCGGCCAAGGGTACCTGTCAGAATGCCGCATTTACTTTGTCACCTTGAAGCGGCACAACGAACCTCCATTTATGAAGGCATTATTTTCCTTTCAAGAATGAACCGTAGAATGGGTATCAAACGATGAATGGAATTTTTCTACAATGGACCTGATCAACTATCTGCTGCCGAAAATAGAACATTTTCAGTTTCTTGGCTACTGGGTAGTCCTTCTGGTTTCTCTTCTTGAATCTCTTGCCTTTGTGGGACTGGTTGTTCCCGGCAGCACCTTTATCATTTTTATCGGCGCCCTGTCGGCCAGAGGGTTTTGGGATCTGGGCGACTTGATCTGGTTTGCTGCCGTGGGTGCCATACTGGGCGACGGAATCAGTTATTTCCTCGGCAGAAAAGGGAAAATACTGTTCAAGGAAGAAAACAGGATTTTCAAGGCGGTATACCTGGAAAAGGGGGAAGCCTTTTTCAAAAGGCACGGCGCCAAAAGTCTGCTCCTGGGAAGATTTATCGGGCCCATCCGGGCCGTCATTCCTTTCATCGCCGGGCTTTCAAGGATGAAACCGAAGCAATTCTACTTCTGGAATGTCGTGAGTGCAATTCTCTGGGCGAGCACAATCCTGCTTCTCGGGTACTTCTTCGGGCATACATGGAACCTTGTTGAGGTATGGTCAGGAAGGGTCGGCATCTTTCTGGCGATAATGTTGTTGTTCCTTATCTGTGCCTATTTTGTTGAAAAATTTCTTCTCACAAAAGGAAAACAGCTTCTTGAAATTGTGAAGTCGGCGTCCGCAAACATTTTTCGAAAAATCTCGGCTAAACCTGGAGTCCAGTTGTTCAAAAATAAACATCCCCTCCTTGTCAGAGTCCTGCAAAACCGTTTACATACGAGAGAATTTTCCGGCTTGCCGCTTTCCCTGATGGCAATGGCATTTCTTTATGTGTTGCTGGCGCTCATGGGGGTTACAGAAGACATTGTCAATCAGGACGCCATTGTAGCTTTCGATTCCAGGTTTGAAAGCCTCATCTACGTCTATCGCTCCCCGGTTCTGGTGAAAGTTTTTCTCTGGATCACACTGCTCGGCAAAATGGAGGTTGTTTTCAGCCTGGCGATGATCTTCAGCCTGCTGCTCTGGATATGGAGGAAAGGTTCCTCAATTCTGCCTCTCTGGATAACTATCTTTGGAAGTTACGTTTTCTTCTTTTTCGGCAAAATTGCTCTCCATCGCCAAAGACCCGTAGGTGTCGGCGTCTATGAGGAAGTTTTTTTCTCTTTCCCAAGCGGACATGCCACCATTGCAGTAGCCTTTTATGGTTTCATAGCATACTTTCTCATACGGCAGATCGGCACATGGAGAAGCCGACTTAACCTGTCGTTTGCGGCAATAATGCTGATTGCGGCGATAGGATTCAGCCGGTTGTACCTGGGCGTCCACTTTCTCAGTGATGTCCTGGGAGGTTATCTCCTGGGCCTCTTGTGGCTGATCATCGGCATCTGCATGACGGAACTGCTCCCGGTTGGAAAGACGGGAACGCAGAGATTATCAATCTCTCCGATTACACTCCGAATCAGTACGGTTTTTCTCCTTCTCGGCGCAGCGGGTTTCTATATTTATTCGGGGCTGATTTATCATCCGGTGAAGCAGGGGCCCCCTGAACAGCTTGCATCAAGGGTTGTCGTCGGCAATGTCCTTGCGGGTTTCGAAGACAAAAAGTTTCCCAGATATACGGAATCGATAACGGGTGAAACCCGCAAACCCTTGAACATCATTTTCCTTGCCGACAATGACGAGGTAATCGCTCAGGCCATGCAAAAGGCAGGTTGGAAGATTTCAGTTCGGTGGCAAAATCAATACAGAGCATACGGCAAGGCAAAAACTACCCCTCGACTCCAATTACTCCGGCTTTCTGGAACAACCAGGCAAATGAAATGAGTTTCGAGAAGCTGATGCCGTTTGATAAACCCGGAAATCGCTATGAGGTCCGTATCTGGAAGACGAATATACTGAACGAGGAAGGAAAGAGAGTCTATGCAGGATTGGGCAGCTTGACCGCAGGATTCAAATGGTGGGCCGTTCCGAAAATCAGTCCCGATATAGACTCTGCGCGAGACGAGTTGATTAGTGATTTGCGAACAACCAGACGGGCGTTTTCATCTTCCGGTGAATCATTCGTGGACCCTGTTTCCCGACGGGATCCTGGCAAGAATTCGTTCTTTACCGACGGGAGAATTTGTATCGTCAGCTTGCGGTGACCCACGATCGCCTTGATATAGAATAAGCACCACGAACTCAACTCGCTGGTAAAAGAACTTTTTGACTTTTACGTTATCATGGCGGTATGCTCTAACTTTTGAATTGCAAAAAGGGAAATTGGATACCGGAAAAATTTGAGGGGACAGGAATGATAAGGACTAAAGGGGTTTTTTTGGCAATACTGTCATTGGCAATTTTTGGATGCCCTTCCGACAAGACGGAAACACCAGTTACGGCAACGGCGCCGCCAGAACAAGTCAAGTTACTGAGTCAGGCAGACAAAGAAAAAATCATGGCTTTCAACAAGGAGCTTTTTGACATTGAGAATCTGTCGAAAAAGACACTGTCTCTTGTGGGGGACGAGATCAAACTTTTTGTGAAGGGTCAAAAGGATTCTGTCGATGTAGCGTCTTTTGTCGAGAAGGCTAAAAGCGAAGCCGGGAAATCGATGGACAATCTGCTGAAGGAGGCCGTTCCGGGAAAGCTCCCCCCGTGGTTCAACCAGAACCTGGCGGAAGCAAAAAAAGGTTTTCTGGATGGCTATAGGGCCAAAGTAGAGTCCTTTGCGGCAGTCAAAAGATTCGTTGACGAAAAAAGCCCCGCGGCTCTTCTGGAATATAAACAAAAAGAGGACCAGTCAAATAAACTGTTGCAGGATGCTCGCAGCAAGCTGACCCTTGTTCTGGCTGCAGCAGGTCTGCCAACGGGAAAAACCGGCACGTCCGAAAAATTTGAAAAAAATCCGGGTGAATCACGACAATGAGTACTTTGATGACCGCAGAAAAGGTAAAAGCTGCACGGCTGTCGATTATTTCCAACACTTCCCTGGTGCTGGTCAAACTGATCATTGGAATTCTCATGGGTTCCGTGGCCGTGCTTTCGGAGGCAATTCACAGCGGGCTCGATCTTCTCGCATCAATAGTTGCCTTCTATGCCGTGGGCAAGGCGGGTAAGCCCGCCGATGAACGGCATCCTTACGGTCACGGCAAGTGGGAGAACGTCTCGGGTGTCGTGGAGGCGCTGCTCATCCTGGCGGCTGCCTTGTACATTATGTATGAGGCCGTAACGAGGTTTACAAATGGCTCCCAGGTCGAACATCTGGGGCTGGGTACTGCCGTTATGGCGGTTTCCGCTATCGTCAACTGGTTCATGTCAGGGTACCTGTTTCGTGTTGCAAAAAGTACTCAATCGATCGCCCTTGAGGCCGATGCATGGCATCTCAGGGCCGATGTTTACACCTCCGTCGGGGTGCTTGCCGGTCTGGCCTTGATAGCAATAACAAACATAACATGGCTCGATTCTGTTGCCGCCATTGCCGTTGCGCTTCTCATTATCAAATCGGCTTTTGATCTCACCAGGGATTCAATGGGGGATCTCTTTGACAAACGGCTTCCGGTCGAAGATGAAGCAAAGATAAAGGAGATTTTTTCCAGGTACCAGGGTGGGTGCATAAGATTTCACCGGCTGAGAAGCAGGAAATCGGGTTCAATGAGATTCATCGACCTTCATCTTGTCGTGCCGAGAAAATGGTCTATCGAGGAGGCCCATAATTTGGGGGATACAATCGAGAAGGACATTCTGGAAGCCCTTCCGAATACCCAGGTGATCATTCATATTGACCCGTGCAACAAAAGCCTTGAACCGTGTTCTTGCGGTTCGTGAACAACAGGGCAATGCCGGGTCAATATTTCCGGCCTTGTCATATAATTTTTTGAACTATTTTGACTCACAAAAACCGCAATCCGGTCTCCATATGGCTGCCAGCACGCTTAACCCACACCACCTCGGAAAAAACGGGCAATTCCGGGCCTCCTGGAACGACCGGGAGAAAAAGCCTCAGGATTGATCCTGTTGTCAGTGCTTGCTTCGTGATCAATCCCAGTCCGCCTGAACTTATGTCCATGCCTTGGCCACTTTCCCTGATGTTTTTCAGGCATCCTTTTTCCATGGAACTCATCTCGAAAGTGACGACCCTATGGAGGTTTTTTCTTGTGCTGGTTCGTTTTTCTACCATTGCGTCCATGGCAAAAAGTATAAATTCTTGTAAAATTGTTACAATCCTTCTAAAGTATGATTTTCGATTAATCGTAATATATAGAACAGAAAGATATTTATCACCGTTATGGATAACCTTTCCGAAATTATTAAAAAGCGACTGGCACCGGGAATCCTGATATTCGATCTGGAGGAAAGGTTGCTCTATTCAAACCCTGATGCGCTGGATGTCATCCCGTCATTGAAAGAAGCCGTTACCAAAGAAGGTTTGGTTGTTCCGAATGTCCCTGAAGAGATACTGGACCTTTGCAGAAACCTGAAAGAGAACATGGCTTCATCGGCAGACATATTGGATGCTGGTCAAAGTTGTATCGTGCTGGAGAATGGGGTGGGGAATCCCTGTTCACTGCGGGCATTCTTCGTCGGGCATCATGGAGTAGAGAAAAATCCAAGCCATATCATGGTTCTTGTTGAGAAGATAGCTGAAAAGCACGAACCTGATTTTGCTAAAGCGAAGATTGAGTTTGATTTGTCAAAAAGGGAAATAGAAACATTGAGGCTCATCTGCTGCGGTTTTTCGAACAAGGCTATCTCGGAGAAGATGTTCATCAGCGAATGTACGGTAAAGTCTCACATCAAGAAAATCATGCAAAAAATGAATGTTCGCTCAAGGAGCGAGATTGTTGCCCTCCTGAAATAGAAATCAACCCCACTTCCCATTTTTACGGTATATGCAAGCCATCGGGCTGTCTCACAAACCGGAGCCACCTCACCACTTTTATCCAGATTAGTTCAGACTCTGAAGTGTTTCCTTCAGCTGGAGTTGTTTGCCGTTTTTGCGCCCGCTCAAGTTAAGTTTGGTGGTTCATGCTCCCGACAGGATTCCAAACAGCATATTTTGTGGTATTGTATCTGCATACCTATGGAGAGATACCATCATGAGAAGATATCTTATTCTCCTGTACATTTTTATTCTGGCGGGATGCGGCAGTGGTGGAGGGGGAGATTCTCCGGCTCTCGTGCCGCTCGCTACAGGCAGTTTCTGGGCCGTTGACTTCACCGTCAACAGTTATTACGTTGTCAATGCCAGTGAAGTCGGACAGGGAAACTTCTGTCATGTCTACCTGGAAAGTGGACAGTCCGTTTCACAGGAGGCTATCAATGCTATCATCGATCAATTCGACAACGCCATCCACCCCGGGCTTACCAACGCCTTCGGCAATGAACCGGACCCCGGCATCGACGGTGACCCGAAGATATACATACTGCTACTCAACATCAGGGACGGCTTCACTCCAGGGGTCAGCACGAGCTATATAGCCGGCTATTTCGACCCAATGAACGAATACTCCCTGTCAACGCAAAACTCCCATTCGAACCAGAAGGAAGTGCTTTTCCTCAACATCAACCCGGCAGTACGAATAAATCCGAACGGCACGAATTTCTTCGTCACCATTGCCCACGAATTGCAGCACATGATCCATTGGGAGCAAAAAACACACCAGCAGGGCTTACATGACGACACCTGGATCGACGAAGCAATGGCTCAAGTGTCCAGAACTTACTGCGGCTATGGTCCCGACTACGCCAGTGTCTTTTCATACGAGAACGATATGAACCGGGACGTAAACCATTCACTGGTCAGTTTCGATGAAACCGTCGGCAACTATGGCATGGTCTATATGTGGGCACAATACATCAAGGACCAGTTTGACCAGGCATCACTGGCCAGCACAACTCACCCGGTCTTCTGGGAAATGCTCCACAACCCGTTTACCGGCATATCCGAAGTGAATAACACCTTGGCAACAATCGCATCCACCAGGAATTTCTCTTCCTCTTTCGAGGACTGGGCAATGGCAAATTTTTTCGGCAACAGGGAGACAATTGTGGAACCCCCAGGTAATGACGCATGGGCATACACGACAATTGACACCTGGGGCAACCATAACGGTATCTCCCTGCCGGGACTGTTTCTCAGGCAAAACCGGGCAACCCTCCAACCGCTTAACCAGTGGAGTGCGGGTTATTACAGCTATGTCCCGGCGCCTGGCAATACCACGGGAGCCGTAACCTGGACCCGCAACGCATCCAATACCCTGGCCGCTTTCATCAACGAAACGACGGTAACTTACCCCGTATCGCCAGGGGTCTCGTATCCTTTCACGACCATCGGCTATTTAATCTACATGAACCCATCCGCCACTTCGTATCTGCCCGCGGGTTCTCCGGTGGACACCGTGACAAAAACGGCAATGAGCCCGGCTGTTGCTTTATCGGCCTCCCTCTCCCCGACACCTGAGGCAGGGTCGGCGCCAAAACCGGCAAAGGGTCCCCGCGAAATGCTGTCCGCAATGAACCTCGACCCGACTGTCCGATCCTTGGTGCGCGAGACGGGAAAACCCCACGGGGTCCATGTCGATTCCTGGTTCAAGGAGCGGGAAAGAACCTTACGGGCGAAGGGGTTGAGACCGCCATTCTGAGAAGGGAACTATCATGGCAAAGCTGTTGTTCAGCCAGTTGAGTGTAATGATGATACTGCTGTTTGCCGCGCAGGGATGCGCAATGGGCGCGCGCCCTGGTCCGGTTACCATAACCGGGACAATCAGGCTGGTAGGGAATGAACCCTTTGCACGGTTGGTCCTGACACCGGATGAAAACCTGGGCAAAACTCAGGGGGAACGGGAATATCTGCTAGTCGGCCCGCTCACGGAAGAGCTGAAAAGAAGCTATCAGTTGAAAAGAATGAGGCTGGAAGGATCACTCTGTGTTTCACCTTTGCCCGAGTTCGCCCGGTGCTTCATGCCGTCCAGGATACTGGAAAACCCCGACCGGCAAGAGTGACCTATTGGAAATACCGGAGATGACCTTCCCCTGGTAACTAGTTCAAAAAGTTGAGTTATTTTCGGTATTCAGATCAGGGAAGACAACGGATTCGTCCATTCAGCTGATCTGGTTTTTCCGCAATCGGGTATTTTCATTTTCGGGATGTTCCACGTATCTTTCTGATAAACAATTTCCTCTGGGAACGGCCGATCCGATAAGCGTAAGGGAATGCCGCGCGGTCGGAAAATTTCCAGGGCCTTACGGATACAGGTACTGGGGCCCCCCCCCGGTCTTGGCCGATTTCAAATATCGGACCGCTTTGAAGGCCAGGGAAGCGGGTGCGACACATATCTACTGGCGGGAAGATGTCAAGGGGTTTTATGGTGAGGCTAGAATCATCGGATACGCCTTTGACTGTACCGGTGTGGCCATGCCGAAATACGATGAGGACCCTGCCCTGTACTGATTCGCATCAACCGTAGATGTTTATCAAAATTGAAAGTCGAGTAACTTTCGGTATCAAACTGCGTGAAACGATCACTTGAGGCAATCATATATATCTGA
>JAGFXO010000133.1 GCA_017861285.1 Geobacteraceae bacterium
CGCCTTTCAACGCCCATCAGGACCTTGTCCTTGGCATCGTCGAAATCGCTCATTTCCACGGAACTCTTGTCCTTGCGGGCGGCAAGAAGGGCCGCTTCATTGACGACGTTGGCGAGGTCCGCTCCCGAGAATCCCGGTGTCCCCCTGGCAATGACCGACAGGTCAACGCCTTCGGCAAGCGGCGTGTTCTTGGCATGGACGCGGAGTATGGCTTCCCGGCCTTTCACGTCGGGTCTCGGTACCACAACCTGCCGGTCAAAACGCCCGGGACGCAGCAGGGCGGGATCAAGTACATCGGGGCGGTTCGTTGCGGAAATGAGAATGACACCCTCGTTGGATTCAAATCCATCCATCTCCACGAGCAGCTGGTTCAGAGTCTGTTCCCGTTCATCGTGTCCGCCGCCCAGGCCGGCGCCACGATGGCGGCCGACTGCGTCGATCTCGTCGATAAAGATGATGCACGGGGCATTTTTCTTGCCCTGGACGAAAAGGTCCCGAACCCTGCTCGCACCGACACCGACGAACATTTCCACGAAGTCGGAGCCGGAAATGGAAAAGAACGGCACGCCGGCTTCACCGGCAATGGCGCGTGCGAGGAGGGTCTTGCCGGTTCCCGGCGGGCCTACCAGGAGAACGCCTTTGGGGAGTCTGCCTCCCAGCTTGGTGAATTTTTTCGGGTCTTTCAGAAAGGCGATGATTTCGGCAAGCTCTTCCTTGGCCTCGTCAACGCCGGCCACATCTTCAAAGGTGATTTTCCCCTGGGCTTCCGTCAGGAGCTTTGCCCTGCTCTTGCCGAAGGCCATGGCCTTGCCTCCGCCCACCTGCATCTGTCGCATGAAGAAGATCCAGACGCCGACGAGCAGGATGAGGGGAAACCATGAAATAAAGATCGTGAGCCAGGAAAATTTCTCTTCCTCCGCTTTAGCTACGACCTGTATCTTCTTCTCCAGGAGCTTCTGCGTCAAGGCTGGATCTTCAGGCTTGTACGTCTTGAAATCCTTGCCATCGGTGTACTTGCCGAACAGGTCGCTTCCCTGGATGGTGACCGACACGACTTTTCCGGTGTCAACCGCGGCGATGAAATCGCTGTAGTTTATCCTGTCCTGTGCCGGCTTCGGCTTGTTGAAGAGATTATATACAAGAATCATCATCAGGCTTATCACCAGCCACAGTGCAATATTTTTATAGAATTGGTTCAAGTGTTCCCCCGTATTTTCTTTCGTCTCTCCAACGATGGTGAAGATTTTTTGAGGTTGTTTTCATGCAGCCTAAAACAAATTATTAAATGAGAAAAATAGCATAACGGACAGTGCTTTACAAGCATTTTCAAGGTCGCGGCAATCCGTCCGGAGAGCAGCCTGCCGGCGTGCATGGCATCTCAGTGCTCATCATCAATGGTTTCGGCAAGAACCACATTCCTGGTTCCGACTCGTACACGGGCCTGCTCCGCAAGGCGAAAACCGGCAATCCAGATGATCGTGCCGTTACTGGCAACCAGGGGGACTTTCCGCCGGATGGACAATGGTATTTTCATGTCGATAAAAAAATCCTTGACCTTTTTCGAACCCTTCATCCCGAGGGGGGTAAATCTGTCGCCATCACGGAACGTCCTGACCACCCACGGGAAAGGAACCGCATCCAGGTCGAAGTACGCCCTGCCGGGAGCCTGGTTTTTCCAGTTCACGGGGGCTTCGGTCCTGGTCACTGAAAGCAGTTTTCCTCCCGGAAGAGGATAGGTTCCCGGCGCTTCGATCACGAGTTCAAGCGCCTCCCCGGCTTCATGCGCGCTTGCCGGGGCGAAGAAAAGTGCCTGGTAGTGCTTCGTTACGGTCATGTTTTCAGGAAGAGTAATGCTGCTGTTTGCCTTGACCGAGAACGCCAGTTCGTCAATCTGCCTGAGGTGTTTCAGGGAAATATGAGCAAGATTCCCTTTTGCCGTGCGGATTGCCCCGCGATAGATGCGCAGTCTCAATCCGGGGAGCTCGGTGCGCAGGGCAGGCAGGTCGACGGCAATCCGGGTGCCGGCAGCTGATGCCAGGCGTTCGAACGCCTTTTCAGTGATGTCTTCCAGCAAGGCCTCATCGGCGGAGAGGATTTCAGCGGTGCCGACCAGCCTGTCGCGGATGGACGGATTGAAGGTTTCCAGGAAGGGCAGCAGTTCATGCCTGACGCGGTTCCGCAGAAACCGGGTATCGGTGTTGCTGCCATCGGTCCTGAAGGAGAGGTTTCTGTTCTCCAGGTACTCTTCGATTTCGACCCGTCTTGCGCACAGCAAAGGGCGGATATAACGTCCGGCCGACAAGGGAGATATCCCGGAAAGCCCGGAGGTGCCGGCCCCCCGCAACAGGCGCATCAGGACGGTTTCCGCCTGGTCGTCCGCATGGTGACCGAGTGCAACTGCCTGGGCACCGTATTTCGCAGCCACCTCATCGAACCACGCATACCGGGCCTCCCTGCCGCCTTCTTCGAGAGAGAGCCGTTTTTCGTAGGAATACCGGTACACATCGATTGACCGCGATTCAAGGGGGAGCCCGTATTGAGTGGCAAGCCCCCCCACGAAAGCGGCATCGCAATCCGAGTCGTTCCCTCTCAGCAGATGGTTGAGGTGAGCGACAACCAGGCGCTGTTCCCCGAGAGAGGAGAGAATATCGAGAAGAGCAACCGAGTCGGCGCCCCCCGAAACGGCGACGACAACGGTGTCTTTTCCGCGCAACAGTTCACTTTCCTGTATGTATCGGGCAACCTTCTGCAGGAGCGGATGCATGCTGATACCTCTATTTAATTTCCCGGCGGCCGCAAACAGAAAACCCCTCTGTGTGAAAGAGGGGTGTTTACGTCATTATCTCAAAACGTGTCCTGTTCAAGAGTGGTTTCCGCCCGCTTCCCTCTCATGTTTGCCAAAATTGCGTGCACGTAATTCTCGGGAGCACTATAGCTGATTCTTCAGGAAAAGTACAGCCGGGAACCGGCCTCGGACGATTTTCGCCAGTACCGGGTGACATTTTTTGTTACGTAGATTCCCTCCCCCGCCAGGGGGGGGAGGGAATCGGTTTTGAGCGTTGATTTGCGAAGTAGCAGGAACTAGGGGGGCTGCGACAGTTTTTGAGCGATCCGTGCCACATGGGTTCCCTGGTAGCGGGCCCCCGCGAGTTCGTTTTCGCTCGGCATCCGGGAACCGTCCGTCCCGGCGATGGTGGAGGCACCGTAGGGGGAACAGCCGGTTATCTGGCTGTTGTCCATCTGACCAGCGAAAGCGTACGGCAGGCCGACCACGACCATCCCCTGGTGGAGAAGGGTGATGTGGAAACTCAGGATGGTCGACTCCTGGCCGCCATGCTGCGTCGCCGAAGAGGCAAAGACGCTCCCCACTTTTCCCACCAGTTTCCCCTGCAGCCAGAGATGCCCGGTGGAATCGAGGAACTGGCGCATCTGGCCGCACATGTTGCCGAAGCGTGTCGGAGTCCCGAAAATCACCGCATCTGCGGAGGACAGTTCCTCCAGGGTGACGAGAGGAATGCGGGCCATTTCCTTCTGGGCATCCAGCGCCCCCATCTTTCCGAGCACTTCCCCGGGGAGGGTTTCGGGGACTCTCCTGATGATAGCCTCGCACCCGGGGACCTCACCGACCCCTTCAGCCACGGCCTCGGCCATTTTCCGGACGTGCCCGTACATGCTGTAAAAGACGATCAATACCTTGCACATGGTTTCCTCCTTTTCGGTGATTTTAGTTGTGTAAAAACTTGTGTGATTAGTGTTTTTTCTTTCTCCGCTCGAGAATAAACAACGAACTATAGCCTGTCTAAGATCCACCCCTCATCCGCCTCTTCGGGGTACCTTCTCCCTCATGGAGAAGGGATAGGAAGCGATACCCTCTCCATGAGGGAGAGGGTGGCGCACAGCGCCGGGTGAGGGGGTAGGGTGTAGGGGAAGCTTGTTGCTATTCAGAAAACGTATTTGTCCTCTTTCGTCTTTCCCGTTAAAACGGGAATCCAGCGACTTTAATTCAGTATACCAGAGTTTCTCCATCTCGGCAGACGGACGCCTTTTTCCCGGCTGCTTCGAACCTGATGGCGTGCTAAAATGATAGAAATGAAAAAACGAATCGGAAAGAAATTATGCCCTCGGAAAAATCATATCAGGCGCCCAGACCGGTGTGGATCGGGCAGCCCTGGATATTGCCATGGAGTTGGGGAAGGGAAGCACATGATTCAGACGGCACCGCATGCTAGCAGGAGTGAGGCCACGGCCTCGGCGAGCTTCCGGTATCCGCGGGTGTTGGGATGGATGGAATCGGATTTCATTGAGATGTCGGAAAGTATCTCTGATAGAACAGTGCGGGCAAAGGGGATGGAGAATTCGCCGGCTATCTTGGCGTACAGGGGTGGCTGAGCGGTGAAGATGCCGGGGTAGGGCATGCCGATAAGGACGACCTTGATACCCCTCTCTCCGGCGAAGTTGATCATGCCGCGGATATTGTCGGCGGCCTCCAGTTCGCTGAAATTCTGGACCAGGTCATTGGCGCCGTGGCAGAGGATGAGGAGCGACGGGCGATACCTGTCAAGGATTCCGGGCAGTCGCGCCAGTCCCAGGGCCGTAATCTCACCGGGAATCCCGGCGTTGATAACCGTGCGCCCGATCAGCTTTTCCAACACCTCGGGGTAACTCTGCCCGGCAGCGGCGCCGGTTCCGTAGGTAAGGCTGTCGCCAAAGGCAAGTATGACGGCATCTTCAGTCAATTTTGGCAAGGTTTGCTGCTGCTCACTCATACAAGGTATCCCCTTTGTCCCTGTTGAATGAAGTTTCGAGTGGTTCATGAAGAATTCTCCTCCCCTTTCAAGGGGGAGGCAGGGAAGGGGATGGGGGAAATGCAGGAAGTGACGAGCCTTTATTGCCCGTTGCTGGTCACTCATTACTCATCACGCCTTTTCTAAACCGCCAACCGCCATCTTCAAGCCCGTGCTCCAACGTGCCGTCAATCCCGGCAAACACCCTTACTGATCGGGATAATCGCAGTCTGGGCAGTAGTATTCTCCACTCTCAGGGTCACGTTCAAGCTTTTGTCCGCAAATTTCGCAGTTTTCAGGCGGTTCAGTTTTTTGCGCCTTCTTGTCCTTCGCGCGGGAACCTGAATGTGTTGTATCCTTCATCATGTCTCCCATTTTGGCGCCTCCATGTCTTTTCCGTCTTCTCCCTGTGAGTATCAATTTTACCACAATTATCATCCGCTGCTTGAGAATGAACTGCAAAGTAGCGACTGCGCTGCGCGAGCTTCAAGGATGTCTCGACGATATCGGCATTGGTCTGCTTCTGCACGCCGGGTGGGAGTATTATCTGGAAGAGTTTCTCCTCGACCTCATTCAGGCTTACATTGCCATGGTGTTCAAACCGGTCGTTCCGCGAAGTTTTTGCACGACCTCTGACAGAACGGTAAGTACATAATCTACGTCCTCTTCTGTATTGCTCCTGCCGAAAGAGAAGCGTATGTGACTTTCTGCGTGGGACCAGTCATTCCCC
>JAGFXO010000134.1 GCA_017861285.1 Geobacteraceae bacterium
AATTGTAACATGTTTTCTTACAGGTATAATTTCAGTGAGATTCCTCCAGTAAAGCGGGGACATTCAAAGGGCACCGGAGCCGGGAGGGAAACCCGGGAGCCGGGTCGAGTTCGAGGTAGTTGTAGGGTAACCTCATGGACGGTTATGCAGATAGCTACGCCGGCATCGAAGATCACCTGCATTTTAACTATGATGGACAGGATTAAAAATATTTTGACCCCGAACCAATGAAACTCAGAGGTTATCACCATGAGCGATGAAACAAAGATCAAGGGAATGGGTGCGATCCCTCACGCAGGGGGAGTCGCGTTCCGCGTGTGGGCGCCCCATGCACAGCGAGTATCCGTCATCGGATCGTTCAATGGATGGGACGGCGGCAAGAATCCCATGCAATCCGAGGAGAACGGTTACTGGTACGCTGATGTGGCAGAGGCTCATGTCGGCGATCAGTACAAGTTCCTGCTGATCACGGCGAATGGCGATTACAAGCGCATCGACCCTTACGCCCGCGAGGTTACCAGTTCGGTCGGCAACGCCATCGTTCACGATCCGAGCTTCGACTGGAAAGGGGACGACTTTTATCTCGCGCCGTGGAACGAGCTCGTAATCTATGAACTGCACGTCGGTACGTTCAACGACGACGAGGAAGACAACCAACCAGGCCAATTTGCCTCGGTGACAGCCCGTCTGGGGCATTTGAAAAAGCTCGGGGTCAATGCAATCCAGATCATGCCTGTGGGCGAGTTTGCGGGAGAATGGTCGTGGGGTTACAACCCCGCCCATATTTTCTCGGTGGAGACCACGTACGGAGGTGCGCTGGCGTTCAAACGGTTCGTCAAACGCGCCCACCAGGAGGGCATCGCGGTGATCCTGGACGTTGTTTACAACCATCTGGGCCCCGGCGACCTCGATCTTTGGCAGTTCGACGGCTGGTCCGAGAACAATCGGGGCGGGATATACTTCTACAACGACGAACGGGCCATCACGCCGTGGGGGGAAACCCGGCCCGATTACGGACGCGGCGAAGTCCGTCAATACCTCCTCGATAACGTCTTCATGTGGCTCGAGGAGTATCACATTGACGGCATCCGCTTCGACTGTACCCAATTCATTCGCACCATAAATGGAAGCCGCGACCAGGAACTGCCCGAAGGCTGGAGTCTGCTCCAATGGATCAACAGCCAGGTCTCTCAGAAATACCCCGGCCGGATCACCATCGCCGAGGACCTGCAGAACTACCATTGGCTCACCAAGGACGTTGGCTCCGGGGGAGCCGGGTTCGGCTCGCAGTGGGACGCCATGTTCGTCCACCCCATTCGCCAGGCGGTGATCGCCTCAGAGGACGAGCATCGCTCGCTCGCCGCCATCCGTGACGCCATCTGCTACCGGTACAACGATGACGCCTTCGATCGGGTCATCTACAGCGAATCGCACGACGAGGTGGCGAATGGCAGGGCGCGCGTGCCTCACGAGATCAGCCCGGACGACCCCAAGGGCTGGTACGCACGGAAGCGCTCGACGCTGGCTGCGGCGCTGGTGTTCACCGCGCCGGGTATCCCCATGCTCTTCCAGGGCCAGGAATTCCTCGAAGGAGGATGGTTCCGCGACACGGTCCCCGTCGATTGGGACCAAAGGGATGAGTTTCACGGCATCGTTCGGCTTTACCGCGACCTGATCCGGCTGCGGCTCAACCGCGACGGCTTCACGCGTGGCCTCTGCGGGCAGTTCACCCAGGTCTATCACTTGAACGACGAAAGCAAGGTTATCGCTTTCCACCGTTGGGACAAGGGCGGACCGGCGGACGACGTCGTGGTGGTTGCCAGCTTTTCTCACGAACCGCAGAATGGCTACGTTATCGGCTTCCCGGCCGCAGGGGGCTGGAAGCTCCGTTTCAACAGCGATTGGCAAGGTTACAGTGACGACTTCCAGGGTCATCCGAGCACCAACGTCGTCGCCGAACCGGGTGAGTACGACGGCTTTCCCTTCCACGCAACGCTTTCTATGGGCTCCTACAGCGTGCTGATCTTTTCGCAATGATCGGCGGAAGGTTTACAAACGGAGGCAATTATTATGCGTCATAAGTGACTATTTCAATTATGGCGAGATTCTTTTGTCCCGGCTTGTCCGGGTCAGGGGTTATTGAGCCGAATAAAATTTTAACGGAGGAAATCTATGAAGGTCTGGACATTCTTCGCGACAGTTCTGCTGACGGCAACAACCGCCTTCGGCGCTGGTCCGGGCAATATCCTCGGTTCGTGGAAGACCGATGGTGGTGATGCGCGGTTGGAATTTTTCAAGTGCGGAAAGAAAATCTGCGGGAAAATCGCCTGGATGAAGGAACCGAACTATACCGACAGCAAGGATGGGCCTGTCGGTAAAAAAAAGGTCGACAGAAAAAATCCAAATCCGACGCTAAGGAACCGCCCGATTCTCGGTCTGCAGATAATGAAAGGGTTCACCGCCAAAGGTGGCAACCGGTGGGGGAACGGGACCTGCTACGATCCTGGAAACGGCAAGAGCTACAAGTGCAAAATGCGACTGGCATCGCCTAATCGGCTCGAACTGCGCGGCTATATCGGGGTTTCTCTTATCGGTCGCACCTCCGTCCTGACCCGCTAGGAATCGTTCGAATCCACGGAAAAAACCGGTTTTGTGCTGTAAGATTCCCGGAGATGATCCCTTTACGGCATAAGGTCTTTCTATTGGGATAGTACGCCTTATCTCTTTTAAGTGGAAGACAACTGCTCAAGCCTTTGTATACTAATAATATGATAGGACGATAAAACTAATTGCGAGGTGTTATGTATGTCCATGTTAGGAGACAGCTGGTGCACCTTAGAGGAAGTGGAATCCAAATTCGGCGTAAGCAAGGATCTTGTCCTCGAGTGGGTAAAGCAAGGAATTGTGCGGAGCGAGGAGCAGGACGGAAAGGTTATTCGTGTCTATATTGATGACCTGGAACTGAAAATCGAGGAAGACCTGGGATGAGGAGATGAATATGGGGGCACATCTCAAATCCTTATCTTATTCTGTCCGTCATATTTGACGATAATGCTAAATATGACGGTTGACACTGGCGGCCCCCCCTTTACCTCTGTCTCTCACTCTCCATTTTATCCCGCATAATCGAGCAGTTGCGCTCACAGTATCCGCAGTTCTCATCTGGCACAATAGTTGCGTTGTGTTCTAAAGGAACATAGGAACTGTCTCGATCAGTTCTAGCAAGATTACCGCATAACCCCATCCCCGCCTTGGCCATACCCTTGAAAGGGAGATTGTACTATGAGGCGTCGGTTATGAAAATCATCAAGTCTTTCTTTTGGTACTTTCTGTCGATTTCAATCTTGAGTCTCAGCAATGGATGTAAGGCCTTGCCGAATGTCTCTGAAATGATTGATGAGGCGCGGACTGCACAGAAACATCGTCAAATCGTTTCGTCCAAAGGGGTGTTATCGCAGCAAAAAAGCATGGCCATCATGGAACGGCTGAAGCGATCTGTCGACCCGACGGATATTCTGGAACGCCACACTGCCGTGGTAGAATCAGTCACCGAAAGCCCGTTGACGAAGGGGAACAAAGTAACTCTGCTCGCCGATGGTCAGGCTGCCTATGCTGCAATGTTCAAAGCACTACAGAATGCCAAAGACCATATCAACCTTGAAAGCTATATCATTGAAGATGATGAAACGGGCCGTAAATTTGCCGATCTGTTGCTGCAAAAACAGGCTGAAGGTATCCAGGTAAATCTCATCTATGACAGCATGGGCAGTATGAATACTCCCGATTCTTTTTTCCAGCGCCTGCGCGACGGCGGAATTCGGGTTGTCGGATTCAATCCGATAAATCCACTGAAGGCTCAGGAGAAATGGGGGCTGACACACCGGGACCACCGCAAAATTTTGATAGTCGACGGCAAAGTTGCCATTATCGGGGGCATCAACATCAGCAAGGTTTATTCGAGCAGTCCTTTCAAACGTAAACAAAACGAAAAGGCGCCAATTCACTGGCGTGACACCGACATTCAAATTGATGGCCCGGCCGTGGCTGAATTCCAGAGGCTCTTTCTTGACACATGGCTGAAGCAGAAGGGGCCGGAACTTTCCGAACGGAACTATTTTCCTGATCTGAAAGAAGAGGGTAATGCCCTGGTGCGAGTGATCGGCAGCACCCCGGGAGAGACCAACAGAATCCCTTTTATCGTGTATGTGTCGGCCATCTCTTTTGCAGAGCATTCGATTCACATGACGAATTCCTATTTCATTCCTGACGACCAGATAGTAAAGGCCCTTACCGATGCGGCTGAGCGCGGTGTTGACGTAAAGATCATTCTCCCCGGGATCACCGATTCCCAGTTGGCACTATATGCACAGAGATATCATTATTCCGGGCTTTTGAAATCGGGAGTGAAGTTATACGAGCACAGTACTTCCCTGCTGCACGCAAAAACCGCGGTGGTTGACAGTGTCTGGTCAACAGTCGGCTCAACCAACATGGACTTCTTGAGCTTATTAAACAATGACGAGGTGAATGCGGTTGTCCTGAGTCGTGAGTTTGCGGTAGAAATGGAGAGTATGTTTGCCAGGGACCTTGCGAATTCCAGGCAGATTCAATGGGATGAGTGGGAAAAAAGACCTTTGTTGCCCAGGATAAGGGAGTGGTTTGTGAATTTATTCGTCCGATGGCTGTGAGGTGCAGCGGGTGGAAAAGGGATATATTTTATGGCCCTCACAAGACAGTTCATCTTTTATGCATCTATTGCCTTTGTTGCATTGGCAGCGGTACTTTCCTGGGGCTATTCCGTACAGGCCGCTGAGCCGTTATCCTCAGACAGTAAGGTTTTGCTTGCCAAATACCCGGCGATCAAAACCAGACTGGAGAAAAATCAATTCGGAATTCCGGTCTTTTTGGAATCGAAAGAGAAATTCAGTTCCTTGCACGTCGATGTGTACGGTGTTTTTGATCACTCTTTTGACAGTGTCAGGGATGCGCTCAAGGCGCCGAACAATTGGTGTGATATCAACTCTCTGCACATCAATATTAAAGCATGCACTTTCCGTAAAGTGTCCGACCAATGGCTGCTGACTCTTTACAGCGGTCGCAAATACTACCAGCCCCCCAAGGACGCATATAGACTGGATTTCAGGTTTCGCATTGCCGCTCTGCAACCGGAATACCTTGATATCGAGCTTACCGCGAAAAATGGCCCCCTGCTCACCAGGGACCACCGTATCAGGATTGAAGCGGCGCCGCTTGACCAGGGCAGGACATTGATTCATTTCAGTTACGATTATAGCTATGGGGTACTGGCGCGCGCGGCCATAAAAAGCTATTACGCAACGATAGGCCGCGATAAGAAAGGTTTCAGCATTATCGCTACCGGCAAAAAGGGAGAACCCGTTTATGTGAGTGGTGTAAGAGGTTCCGTGGAACGTAATGCAGTCCGTTATTATCTTGCCATCCAGACATATATGGATACGCTTTCAAT
>JAGFXO010000135.1 GCA_017861285.1 Geobacteraceae bacterium
TATGGCAATCTGGTCGAA
This sequence comes from Geobacteraceae bacterium, assembly GCA_017861285.1. Lineage (GTDB taxonomy): Bacteria > Desulfobacterota > Desulfuromonadia > Geobacterales > Geobacteraceae > CAIWTU01. The sequence goes on from JAGFXO010000135.1 coordinate 19, forward strand.
AAGCTGCACCAATACGGGATCATGGTGCTCGGGCTGTTTATGTTCGGCTTTGAAGGCGACGAACCGTCGGTGTTCGAAGAAACCTTACAGTTCAATATTGCAGCCAAATTCGATATGTGCGCATATTCCTTATTAACGCCCTACCCCGGCACGATCATGTGGTTTGAGATGTTGCAACGTAAGCAGATAGTCTCTTTCGATTGGGATAAGTACGAGCAATCCCATATCGTTTTTAAACCGGCCGGACTTTCGGCTGAGCAGTTATATCAAGGGTATTTGGACACCTATGAAGGATTTTATTCGGCGTCTTCGATGCTGCGCCGCTTTCCGTGGGATGGCTCGCGGAACCCGGCAAACTGGGCTCTCTATAATGCCTTTTTCCGGAAAGTCGGCATTGTAACCCGTGACCGCCAACAACTTATCGCCATGCCGACGCTCGAACCGGACTTTGCCGCCATCCCCCCGCTGCTTCCGCAAAATGCGGCATGGCAAGAATTGGTGATGGCGGTGAACGAGACAAGATAGTCAGTCCCGGTTGGCCGTTGAGATCATTACTCTGGCTTTCGGTTTACATCTGGGGGCTATTACGATTGCGGTCGCAATCGCTTTTAACGACTATTTCATACACTGATTTTCGAGACGAACTTAATATTGAAGTATTGTCCCTGAGAAAGCGTAGCGATGCAAATGAAGACTCAAAATTATGCGCCTGGTTGTTGCCCTGTGCAGAGAGTGCTTCCTGAGCCCTTTGGTTTCTGAATTGTTCATGCATTTCTAAAGATAGGAGAATACGGCTAATAGTAGCAAGTGATTGACTCGAAATAGAACCCTCTCGAACCAACTGATGACCAGCCTCCCTCGCCAACTTAAATATATCTTTTACCTGCTTGCCTTTGTCAATCATCTCTTACGAATACATAAGAGAATTTCCTAACCAAAATGCCGGCGTCAAGAAATACCAGCCGAAATTGAAACCAGGTTGACATAATATGAATCGGTGATATTAATAATGTCATGGACTATTTTTAAATCAATAGTTTTAATTATTAAAACAGAATATTTCCAGCGATAAAGCCGAACCTGCTGAAAAGTAGGGGCGGAAAGCGGCGGGTCTTAATACAACAAGATGGCCGAGCTCCCGAAGGAGAGAACTTTGGTGCGCTCGGCCTTTTTACTTGTCCGGTACTGAGTTTGCCGATCTCTCAACCAAATTGCGCAGTCAAGCAAGCAGACTCGGAACAACTCGAATTGGTAGCCCAGATCAGAAAGGAGATAAGAGAATGCAAACCTATATTTCGCTTTTGAAATTGACGGAGCAGGGAATCAAAAACATCAAGGATGCTCCGGCGCGGGTGGAGCAGGCAATCAAGGCAATTGAAGCCGGAGGGGGCAAGTTTATTGGTTTCTATGTGGTCATGGGCGAGTATGATTACGTAGTTATCGCCGCATCTCCCAGTGATGAAGCTATGATGACTTACCTGCTGGCACTTGGCTCCCTTGGTAATGTGAAGACGACGACGATGAAGGCCTTCAGTAAAGAACAATTCAGCGATTTGATAAAGAAGTTGCCGTAAGGATTATTCTTTTGAGAGATCGGCAATTTGAAATAGGATTTTTGTTTTATGAAACTCCAAATCCTACATAGCTAACGGACCTTGTGCCTATTAAAGGAGGATCATTATGGGACATCTCGTTGGAAAAGACGTTTTCCGAAACCAGGGAAGAAGATCGACGGACTGGAGACAAGGGCTCCCTGGAATGAGAAACTGCACGCGCTCCTGAAGGAGCTTTATTCCGTTGAAGAGGCAGATGTTGTCGTCAAAATGCACTACGGCCTGTCCGCCTTCGAGGAGGTGGAGAAGGTTACCGGCTATGAAAAGTCCGCATTACGCAGGATTCTGGACGGATTGACCGCCAAGGGCCTCGTTATGGATATCTGGTTACACGAGACTTTCCAATATATGCCTTCACCCATTGTAATCGGTATTTTCGAATACACCATGATGAGGCTTGGGCCGAACCTTAACACCAAGTAGTGGGCCAGCCTGAAACTGTTGTTAGTTGCAAACCATGCAACTACTATCCTCCATTATGCATAAATCCTTACATACGAAACAGAATATCGCAGCTCAGTTGGCCAGATGAGCAATCCGCGAAGGTCTGTCGCACCTTGATTGACACGCAATACCACGCTCATTTATCCGGTCAGGTATCTGGCCTCTTGTTATCAGGTTTTCCGCGACTTGTTAAAAAATCATTGAAAAACATTATGTAATAATGGTAGTTTCTAAACTTAAACTTTTATAATATATTGCACGATGATGCTGCAAAAGGTCACTGTTATCAGCTGGAACTGAAAGGTTCGAGAAAATGGAGGCAGGAGAATGATGAGCGGAGTCATCCCTGAACAAAAGAAGCGTCCCCGTTGGCTTTGGCTGACAGGGACGCTTCTTTTGTTTGTAGTTTTTATTTTGCTTATGCGGAATTTTACGAGCAAGAGGGTAGATCCTCTGACCGTGGAAGAAAGAACATGGCTTAAAGCTCATCCGGTTATCCGGCTTGCGCCTGATCCCGAGTTCCCGCCTGTTGAGTCTTTTGACAAAAACAGCGAATATAATGGAATTACAAAAGATTATGTATCGCTTATTGAAAAGAAACTCGGGGTCCGTTTCAAAATCGTCCGGCTAAGAGATTGGAACGAAATCATCAATAAAGCCAAGAGCCGAGAGATTGACATCTACGTCGCAACGAAAACCCCTCAACGCGCTGAATATATGATGTTCACCAAGCCTTTCCTTGAATTCCCCGCCGTGATCATTGCCCGCGAAAAAGTCAAAGGTCCTCTCAAGCTGGAAAGAATGAGCGGAATGAAGGTTTCCGTAGTATCCGAGTATGCGGCTCACAATTTCATCGCTTACAATTATCCGAAATTGAACCTTGATATGGTCCCTGATGTCGAAACAGGATTGCGGAAAGTCTCCTTCGGCTTGAGTGACGTTTTCGTGGAAAATCTGGCAACTGTAACGTATTACATCGAAAAGGAAGGAATTACCAACCTTCGTATGGCCGGCGAATCGGGATATGTTTACAAAATGGGATTTGCCTCGCGGAAGGACTTGCCGGAGTTGAACCGTATCCTGGAAAAAGGACTTGCCGAAATCAGTGCCGACGAGAAAAAAGCCATTTATAAAAAGTGGATACCTGTGGAGCCCATTTCATTGCTGGCCAGCAAAAAATTCCAGGCCGCCATTTTTTCAGCCTTCGGCGTGGCGATTTTGATTATCCTGGGTATTTTTACCTGGAACAGAGCCCTTACGAGGCAGGTAAGCCGGAGAACCGAAGAACTGGAAAAAGAGTTGTCCGAGCGCAAACTCATGGAAGAAGAGCTGCAACATGCGCGCGAAGATCTGGAAAAAAAGGTCGAGGAGAGGACGGCGGAACTGCGGAACGCGAACGAGTTGCTGCAGCGAGAAATCACCGTGCGCAAGCGGGCAATTGCGGAACTGGAACTGACACAATTCTATGTGAATAAGGCATCTATCGGAATACACCGGGTCTCGGAGGAAGGAAATATAATATTCGCAAATGAGGTTACCTGCCGGAGCCTTTGCTATACGCCCGAAGAGCTCTGCTCGATGACGGTTTTTGATATTGCTCCCACCTTCAACCTTGAGAAATTCCTGGAACACCGGAGGATTACGCGGGCCGCCGGCTCCAGGACCTTTGAAACAATACATCGCCGCAAGGATGGATCGACCTTTCCGGTGGAGATAACGGTCAATTATCTGGAATATCAGGATAAAGAATTCAGCGTTTGTTTCGCCAGAGACATCACCGAACGGAAGGAGGCCGAGGAAGCGCTTCGCGAAAGCAGGGCAAAATATCAGGCAATAGTTGATGCCTTTGACGGACTGATCTACGTCTGTTCTCAGGATTATCGAATCGAGTTCATGAACAGGAAACTGATCGAACGGACAGGCCGCGATGCGGTGGGTGAATTATGCTACAAGGTCATGCACGACAGGGATTCCGTATGCCCGTGGTGCGTTAATGACCGGGTCTTCGCAGGCGAGACGGTCCACTGGGACATGTTCAGCCCGAAGGACAAATGCTGGTATGAAGTGCTGAACGTTCCTATTCATTACGCGGACGGGTCCATGTCAAAGCATTCCGTGATGGTAGACATAAACGACCGCATTCTGTTCGAAAAAGAGCTTCAGCGACAGAAAAAGCTGTTGGAGGAACTGAATGATACCCTAGAGAAAAGGGTCAGGGAAGAGGTCGCGAAAAACCGGGAAAAGGACATCATGCTCATTCAGCAGAACCGCCAGGCCGCGCTGGGGGAAATGCTGGATCATATCGCCCATCAGTGGAAACAGCCGCTCAACTCCATTTCCCTAACCATTCAGGCTCTGGAAGAAACCGCTTCTGATTGTGAACTGACGGATGAACTCGTCAAGGAAACCGTAAGTAAAATTATGGTCTTATTGGATCATATGGCACAGACAATAGATGTTTTCAGGGGTTTTTACAGGCCGGATAAAGAAAAAAAAGTGTTCAGCATAAAAGACTCCATAGACCAGGCCCTGGCATTCATTGAGCCGGCCTTCAGATTTCACTCCATAGCGGTTGAAATTGATGTTGATCCGGGAGTTACGGCGTTCGGCTATCCAAAGGAATATGCGCAAGTGCTCCTCAACATACTGGCCAACGCGAGGGATGTTTTCAGAGCAAGATCAACGGAAAAACCGAGGGTAACCATTAGGTCTTTTGAGGAAGATAATAAGGCGGTTGCCACCATTACGGACAATGCCGGCGGCATTCCAGAGACAATTATAGGTAAAATTTTCGAATTTTACTTTACGACCAATGAATCGAGCGGCGGAACGGGAATCGGTCTGTATATGTCACAAAACATCATAGAAAAAAGTATGGGTGGAACACTGAGTGCGGCAAACACCGAAGAAGGCGCACAGTTCAGGATAGAGGTCAAATTATCGTGATATTTCCCATCATCATAATAGTATATTCAACAGGATGATATATAAACAGGGATCGCCAGACAAGAGATGGCTAAGTCAATATAAGTGTGGTGAGCTAATTACTGCGAAGACCATTTAAAAAGGTCATAGATTATTTTTTAGAAGAATTCAGCTTTTGTTTCTCCCGTAAGGCTGCAAAAAGTTCGAATTTCGTCCACTATGGGAGCCAATACCCCAAAAGTGGGACTTTTCTTAGTGAAAGATCCCATTTTTTTCTTCATCACCGGCTTACATTGCCATGGTGTTTGCCCCGGTCGTTCCGCGAAGTTTTTGCACGACTTCTGACAGAACGGTAAGTACATAATCTACGTCCTCTTCTGTATTGCTCCTGCCGAAAGAGAAGCGTATGTGACTTTCTGCGTGGGACCAGTCATTCCCC
>JAGFXO010000136.1 GCA_017861285.1 Geobacteraceae bacterium
CTTTAACCCGCATGACGTTATCGGGCGATGAGGGACAGGCAATGAGCGGTTCCAGAGTCGACAGATCGATTTCGTCATTTTCGTCGTAGGCTGCACCCGCGTCCGCGGCCAGCTCCCGCCAGACGTCTCCCCGCCCTTGGGACACAAGGAATTCCCTGGTACGCTCATCGGCAGGAAAAATCGAAGTCGTCGCGCCGAGTTCGGCGCCCATGTTACCGATTGTCGCCCGGTCGGTCGCCGACAGGGTTGCGACACCCGGCCCGTAATATTCGATGATCTTGCCGACACCACCCTTGACCGTATGCCTCCTGAGCATTTCCAGGATTACGTCCTTGCCGGAAACCCAGTCCGGAAGCGTTCCGGTCAGTTTTACCCCCATGATTTTCGGGCATTTCAGGTAGTTTCAGGTAGAAAGGGTGGCCGGCCATGGCAAGCGCCACGTCGAGGCCTCCGGCTCCGATAGCGAGCATGGCAAGACCTGCCGCGGTAGGAGTATGGGAATCGGCCCCCAGCATGGTCTTTCCTGGCACACCGAAACGCTCCAGGTGCACCTGGTGGGAAACGCCGTTGCCCGGCTTGGAAAGGTATATCCCGAATTTTCGTGCGGCGGTCATGAGGAAGACGTGATCGTCCGCGTTCCGGTTATCGGTCTGAAGCAGATTGTGGTCGATGTACTGGGCTGCCAGTTCAACCTTTACCCCGGGAACCCCCATGGCAAGGAACTCCAGCATCGCCATCGTGCCGGTTGCGTCCTGAAGCAGGGCATGATCTATCTTAATGGCAATTTCGGTCCCGGGAACCAGCTCACCTTCCACCAGGTGGGCCTCCAGGATCTTCGTCGTAAGGTTCTTGGCCATGGATATCTCCCGTTGAAATATGCCGTGCTGCGTGCTACCTCTTACCTCTTACCTCTTACCTCTTACCTCTTACCTCTTACGCCTTACACCTTGTACCCTGTGCCTGCCATTATACATGAATAGCCCGCCCCTCCACATCCAGAGCCGCTTCCTTCATCGCTTCCGACAGAGTTGGATGGGCATGGAAAGTAAGGGCTATGTCCTGTGCACTGCCACCGTAGCTGATGACCGTAACAGCCTCGGCAATCATTTCCGAAGCCCTCGGACCGACAACATGAACTCCCAGCACCTTTCCGGTGTCCTTCCGTGCAAGGATCTTGACGAAACCGTCCGTTTCTTCCATGCATCTCGCCCGCCCGTTGGCGGCAAACGAAAACCTGCCCGCACTGTACGCAATATTCGCTTCCTTCAGCTCTTCCTCTGTCTTGCCGACTGAGGCCGCTTCGGGCCAGGTGTAAACCACACCGGGAATAAATTCATAATCAACCTGCGAAGCGTGCCCCGCCAGACGCTCGACACATGCAACCCCTTCTTCCATCGCCTTATGGGCAAGCATGGGACCCGCGATCAGGTCGCCAATCGCATAGATGCCGTCTGCGGCGGTTTCGTAGTTTTTGTCAACGGCAACACGCCCTTTTTCGTCAAGGTCGATGCCAGCCTCCGCAAGTCCGAGATTTGCCGCAAACGGTTTTCTGCCGACGGCGACAAGCACCCTGTCACAGGACAACTCTTCGGTCGAATCACCCGTCTGAACCGTTACCAGCGTGGTGCCTTCTTCGATATCGACTCCCGTGACGCTGGATTCCATAAGGAAGTACATTCCCTGTTTCTTCAGAATATGCGCGAGGGCATCGGCAACCTGCCTGTCGGTATTCGGAAGAATATGGGGAAGCATTTCCACAACGGTTACTTTTGCTCCGAGACGGTTCCAGACCGACCCCAGTTCAAGCCCTATGTAGCCGCCTCCAACCACCAGCAGATGTTCGGGAACTTCTGCAAAAGCAAGCGCTTCGCGGGAGCTGACTACCGTTTGACCGTCGAACGGCAGGAAGGGAAGCTCAACCGGTTCGCTGCCGGTTGCCAGCAGGATATGCCTGCCGTTAATGAGCCGGGGAATACCCGGGCTGTCCGGGCTCGTGACCGCAACCACCTGCAGTCCGTCACCTCGCGGACCCGCCAGCTTTCCCGAACCGGTGAAGCGGATTACCTTGTTTTTCTTGAGCAGGAAAGAAATGCCTTCCGTCAGCTTCCTGACAATCTGGTCCTTGCGCGCCATCATCTTCGCCAGGTCAAACTCGAGTCCGGCAGCTTTAATCCCATGGGAAACGAACTTCTCTTTCGCCACGGTGAAGAGTTCGCTGGAGTCCAGCAATGCCTTGCTCGGGATGCAGCCTTCATTCAGGCAGACGCCGCCGAGATTGTTGCGCTTTTCCACCACCGCCACCTTCATGCCCAACTGGGCGGCGCGGATAGCGGCCACATACCCTCCCGGGCCGCCGCCGATAACCACGATATCGAATATATCTTCAGGCATTCAATTTCCTCCGTATTTCGTGCGACGTGCGACGCATGCGTTAACCCCAGAAAGTCCGGAAAGGCTCTTTCCCGTTATTTCGGTGAAAGCCGCAATCCTGAAATTTCAAAGTGTTTCACTACCTCTCGACGCCGACTTTCGCCGGAGGACTCCTTGCGTGCCTGTCGCATATGACTCCAAAAAGATTTTACGTTGCACGTTGCATGTTTTTTCTACCTCACCCCTCCAGCAGCATTTCCTCCGGCTCCTCGATCAGTTCCTTCACTCTCTTCAAAAAGCCGACCGCCTGCCTGCCGTCGATGATCCGGTGATCATAGGTGAATGCGAGATACATCATCGGCCTGATGACCACCCGCCCCTCCCTGGCAACCGGACGGTCCTGGATGGCATGCATGCCGAGGATGCCGCTCTGGGGTGGATTGAGCATCGGGGTACTGAGCAGTGATCCGTAGACCCCTCCGTTGGTGATGGAAAAAGTTCCGCCCTCCAGATCGGAAATACTCAACTTGTTGTTCTTGACCTTTTCCACCAGATCGTCGACTGCCTTTTCAATCTCCGCGAAATGAAGGCTGCCGGCATTCCGTATGACCGGCACGACAAGGCCCTTGTCCCCGCCGATGGCAATGCCGATGTCATGGAAATTATGGTAGATGATGTCATCGCTCTCGATCCGGGCATTTACTTCCGGGTATTCCTGAAGGGCCTCGACACAGGCCTTGATAAAAAATGACATGAAACCGAGTGAAACTCCGTGCTTCTTCCTGAAATCCTCTTTATGCTTCAGTCGCAGGGAGATTACCCGGCCCATATCTGCTTCGTTGAAGGTAGTCAGCATTGCCGTCTGCTGCCGCGCAGCCAGAAGCCGTTCCGCAATACGCTTGCGGATCGGTGTCATCGGTTTTCTGGTTTCCCTCTCCCCCTCAACCGACCGATACGGCTCAGGCATTTCGGAACGCACCTCTTGCGGCGGGAATTCTTCCTGCTCCGGCTCCGCTTTCGCTTTTTCGGTTATCTCGCCCCCCGCACCCGGTCTTTCCGCTTTCAGGTGCTGGTAGAGGTCTTCTACCGTTACCCTTCCCCCCTTGCCGGTGCCCCTTACCTGCTCCGGTTTCAAAACATGCTCCCGGACCATTTTGCGGCCTGCCGGGGATATGCCCACCCCAACCCCGGCTGCACCCGTGGCAGGAGGCCCCGTAACATCCTTTTTCCCAGACTTGACAGGCCCGCCCTTCACGAAGGCGGATTCATCGATAACCCCGATGACACTGCCGATCTTTACGGTCTTTCCCTCCCGCACCCGGATTGTAAGGATGCCGTCGACTTCCGCATTCAGTTCAATGGTGATCTTGTCTGTCTCAATCTCGCAAATAGGATCATCCTTGTAAACCATGTCGCCATCGCGCTTGTGCCATTTCACCAACAGCCCTTCGTAGACTGATTCACCTACTTCTGGAACCTTTATTTCCATGTGCTGCTCCGATCTTCACGTATGGATAATCGAGTAATATAACAGAATCCAGTACCGCCACTACCCCTTGCCAAACACTTCAGCAATGAGTTTCTCCTGCTCGATCCTGTGCTGCCGGTAGGAGCCGACGGCGGGAGACGAGGCTGCCCGCCGTCCGATATAGCCGGGATCTTTGCCGAGTATTTCCCGCAGATGCGGTCGGATGAATGTCCACGCCCCCATGTTGCGGGGCTCCTCCTGCACCCAGGTAAAGGTTTCCGCGTTCCTGTACCGCAAGAGTTCCTGACGCAGGAGGTCCGCACGTAACGGATACAGCTGCTCGATGCGGATCACCGCAATGTCCTCGCGGGCTTCCCTCATCCTGTTTTCCATGATTTCAAAAAATATTTTACCAGAACAGATGAGAACCGCTTTCATTTTTTCCGGATTTCCTGTTCCGGGCAGAATCTCCCGGAACCTCCCTCCCGCCAGTTCGTCCACGGAGGACACGCACAGGGGGTGACGGAGCAGGCTCTTCGGGGTAAACACAACGAGTGGTATGCGAAAGGGCTGCTTCACCTGCCGCCGCAGCAGATGAAAATACTGGGACGGCGTGGTTGGATTCACAACCTGCATGTTGTTCTCCGCGCAGAGTTGCAGAAAACGTTCGATTCTGGCGCTCGAATGTTCCGAACCCTGCCCCTCATACCCGTGCGGCAGAAGCATGACAAGTCCGCTCCCCCTTGCCCATTTCGTGTCACCACTGGAAATGAACTGATCGATGATCACCTGGGCACCGTCGGCAAAATCCCCATACTGGGCTTCCCAGACCGTAAGCATGCCGGGGGCCTCAAGCGAGTAACCATATTCGAATCCCAGGACTCCCGCTTCCGACAACATGCTGTCGTACGGATAAAAGAAGGTGCCCGCCCTGGCTGTCGACCGGAGCGGAGCAAAGGTCTTTTCCGTATGAATATCGATAAGCACACAGTGCCGCTGGTTGAAAGTTCCGCGCCTGCTGTCCTCGCCGCTCAGGCGGACGGAAACGCCCTCGGCAAGCAGGCTTGCGAATGCCAGGGTTTCAGCGTTTGCCCAGTCGAGAATCTGCCCTTTTATTACCGCTTCCCGCCGTTTTTTCAGGAGGGAGTCGATTTTGGGATGCAAGGAGAAATCCGGAGGAATTACTGCAAGAGACTCCGCCAGACGCTGAAGCACTTTTTTCGAGACACCCGTATCGAACTTCACCGGCGCATACTGCCTCTGATAGCCGCTCCACTGCCCTTTGAACCCCGCCGCCACCGGAACAGGCTTCCTGTCGTACGCCCCCTCCAGCCGTTCCGCTATCCCCCTTTCCATTTCCGCAACCCTGTTCCCGTCGATACCCTCTGCGACCAGTGCCTCCGCATATAAACGGTGGATGGGGAGCCGGTTCTTGATCTTCTCATACATGAGCGGCTGGGTAAAATACGGCTCGTCGCCTTCGTTGTGGCCATGCCGGCGGTAACATATCAGCTCCACCACAACATCCCTGGCAAATTGCCGTCGGTAGTCCAGGGCAAGAACCACCGCATGAACAACGGCTTCGGGGTTTTCGCCATGGACATGGAAAATGGGAGACATGAGCATTTTTGCCACATCGGTGGCATACTGCGTAGATCGTGCTTCGGAGGGTGGGGTGGTGAAGCCTATCTGGTTATTCAGGACGATATGAAGGGTTCCTCCTGTCCCATACCCCTCGAGCTGCGACATGTTGAAGGTTTCCGCAACAATCCCCTGCCCGGAAAAGGCCGCCTCGCCATGGATGAG
>JAGFXO010000137.1 GCA_017861285.1 Geobacteraceae bacterium
TCACTTCTCACTTCTTTTGCCTTTTGCCTGCCTTTTCTACTCCCTCACCTGACCGTCTCCATACACGATGAATTTGGTGGTCGTCAGATCCTCCAACCCCATCGGACCGAATGAATGGAGCTTCGTGGTCGATATGCCGATTTCCGCGCCAAGCCCCAACTGGTTGCCATCGGAAAAGCGCGTCGAGGCATTGACCAGTACCACACCTGAATTCACCTCGCGGATGAAACGCTGGGCATTGGCGTAATTTGATGTGATGATGGCTTCGGTATGAAGGGAACTATACTTGTTGATGTGGGCAATGGCATCGTCGATATCCTCTACGATCGCAGCCGACAGGATGAGATCGAGAAATTCCGCATACCAGTCATCCTCGGTTGCGGCTTTGGCCCGGGGAGCGAATTTCCGGAATGTTTCATCGCTGCGGATCTCTACCTTCAGCCCGGTGAGCGTTTCGTAAATCCTGGGAACGAACGTCTCGGCAATATCCTTGTGGATGAGGAGCGTTTCCAGGGCATTGCACACACCGGGACGCTGGGTTTTTGCATTGATGATGATTTTTTCCGCCGAATCGAGATCGGCATCGGCATCGACGAAAACGTGGCAGACGCCCTTGTAGTGCTTGATCACCGGAATTTTCGAATGTTCGACAACGAAACGGATCAGCCCCTCCCCTCCGCGGGGGATGATGAGATCGATGAATTCCTCCTGCTTCAGCATCTCCAGCACCCCTTCCCGGTCGGTGAAGGGGATAACGGAAAGCGCTGCCTGGGGAATTCCCGCTTTTGCCATCTCCTGGCGCAGAATGCCTGCAATGGCCACATTGGAATTGATTGCCTCCGATCCACCCCTCAGAATGACGGCATTGCCCGCCTTGAGGCACAATGCCGCGGCATCGGCAGTGACATTGGGGCGAGCCTCGTAGATGATCCCGATAACTCCCAGGGGGATCCTCATCTTGCCGACCATCAGGCCGTTGGGGCGTTTCCACATGCGGGTGACCTCGCCAACGGGGTCAGGAAGGGCCGCAACCTCGCATAGTCCGTCAGCCATTGCCTTAACACGATTTTCATTGAGCATCAGCCGGTCGAGCATGGCAAAGGACAAGCCTTTCTTCTCGGCGGCGGCCAGATCTTTTTTGTTCTCTTCAATGAGCCTCTCTGTATTTTCCATAAGCGCAGTCGCCATGTTCATGAGCAGGTCATTCTTTGCCCCGGAAGAAAGCCGGGCCATGGCGAACGATGCCTGGCGGGAATCGGCGGCAATTTGCCTGATTTTTTCGGCTATGTTCATTGAATCCTCCCTTGCTGGCCGCCAGAAGCCGGCAGCTGGTTTTATAGCATCACCAGATTATCCCGGTGAATAATCTCATCCCCGTACCGGTAGCCAAGCATCGCTTCGATCTCGCAGCTTCTGCACCCGAGGATCTTCCCGATCTCCTGGGCAGAGTAGTCCGCGATACCCCTGGCGAATTCGACCCCGTCAGGACCGCATACACGTACGCACGAGCCGCGCTCGAAATCTCCTCCGACGCAGGATATGCCGGAAGGGAGCAGGCTTTTTCCCTGTCTCCGCAGGACTTGAACGGCGCCTTCGTCAACCGTGATCGTCCCCTTCGGCCTCAGGGTGTATGCAATCCAGTGCTTGCGCCTGTTCAGACTGTCTTTTGCCGGCAGAAAAAACGTCCCGACCTGTTCTCCGTCCAGCGCCCTGCCGAGTGTATCCGGTTTTCTGCCGTTGATGATAATGGTCGGCACCCCGTACTGACTGGCCTTTTTGGCCGCGGCCAGTTTGGTCGCCATCCCGCCGGTGCCCACCGTGGAACCGCTGCCGCCCGCAGCCCGCTCGATTTCCCTCGTGACTGTCTTGACCAGCGGAACAAGGGCGGCATCGGGATTGACACGGGGGTCCGAATCGTAGAAGCCTTCTATGTCCGTCATGATAATGAGAAGGTTTGCCTCGGCCAGATTGGTAACGAGAGCGGAGAGGTTGTCATTGTCTCCGAATTTGATCTCTTCCACGACGACCGTATCGTTCTCGTTGATGATCGGAACGACACCATAGGCAAGCAGCGTATCGAGCGCAGACCGGGCGTTGAGAAAACGCTGCCGGTTCGACAGGTCATCCCTCGTCAGCAGTATCTGTGCAACCCCAAGACCGCGTTTCTTGAAGGCTTCCTCATAACACTGCATCAGGCGTGTCTGCCCGACCGCCGCGGCCGCCTGCTTCTGGGGTATGGTTCTGGGCCGCTCCGCAAGTTTCAGCTGCTTGACGCCCGCCGCCACCGCACCGGAGGAAACGATAACCACCTCTCGGCCGCTTTTTCTGCATTCGGCAACATCACGGGCCAGGCAACTCAGAAAATCACCGTCTATGCCGTCAGTATCACCGGTCAGGACACGGCTGCCTATTTTTATGACAACCCGTTTTACTTTTGAAAGAATTTCCTTACGCATGGCCCGGAATCCAAAAAATACTCATACATTGATAAAAAGCCAGAAACAACATCATGTTCGAACAGCACCGTCAAATTTTCCAACATTCCCTATGATTGCCATAGAGCACCGGCAATTTCGTCAAGAAGCTTCTCTATCCCTTCACCGGTGACAGCAGAGACGGGAAAAACCCTGATTTCTTTTTCCGTGAAATAGGGAAGAACCGCGGGAAGATTTTCCTGAACGGCAGGCAGGTCTATCTTGTTGACGACAACAATCTGCCGCTTTTTCACCAGCTCCTGGTTGAACAGGGAAAGCTCCCTGTTCAGCGCTTCATATTCCCGTATCGGATCTCGCTCCGGAATGTGAGACAGATCGATGAAATGCAGCAGCAGATCGGTCCGTTCCACATGCTTCAAAAAGCGGTGCCCGAGTCCGGCTCCCTTGTGGGCCCCTTCGATCAGACCGGGGATATCGGCGACGACAAAAGACCGGTAGTTCTTGTAATACACCACTCCCAGGTTCGGCGTCAGCGTGGTAAAGGGGTAATCCGCGATCTTCGGCCGTGCCGCGGAAACCTTGGTGATAAAGGAGGATTTCCCGACGCTCGGAAAGCCGAACAATCCCACATCGGCAAGAAGCTTCAACTCCAGTTTCAGCTTGCGTTCATCGCCGGGCTCTCCCGGCTGGGCGAATTTCGGAGCCTTGTGGGTTGATGTGGCAAACCGGGCGTTCCCCTGCCCTCCACGCCCGCCCTTTAACAGGACGACCCGTTCCCCCGGTGACGTCAGATCGGCCAGGATCTCTCCCGTGTCGAAGTCTCTGACCATCGTCCCGGCAGGCACATAAACGGTGAGGTCCTTGCCGTTCGCTCCGTGGCGGTCTTTCCCCATGCCGTGGCCACCCCGCCCGGCCTTCGGGTGCGGCTGGTGGCGCAGATCGAGCAGGGTCGAAATGCTGGGCGAGACCTCGAAAACAACGTCTCCGCCCTTTCCGCCGTCACCTCCGTCCGGACCTCCGCGGGGGATGAACTTTTCCCTGCGGAAAGATACGCATCCGGCCCCACCATCACCGGCCTTCACCTTAATTGTGACTTCATCGATAAATTGCATGATTTATTAAATGATAAATGTCTAGAGAGTTCTGGATAAAGCCCGAAGGCAGGACAAAATTACGCGTTTTTGAGACGATTTTTGACTATATCAAATTTCATTCCCCGCGGGAACAAAAAAAGCCTCACTTGTCCGCAGGTTTATCTTTGTCCCCGCCTGAAGCGGCTGCCGGGTCGAGGCTTCCCCTTGAGTCCGCCGGACGTGTGCCCCTGCTTTTTCTGCGGCCGGGCCACGCTCACGGAAATTTGAAGACTTCCCATCAAGGCGCCGTCCAGGCAGTCAATCGCCTCCCTGGCCTCCTCCTCGGTTGCCATCCTCACATAGGCACACCCTTTCGACTTGCCGGTTACGGGGTCGGTAATGATGTGGACGGAAGTCACGGCGCCGGCCACGGAAAAGGTCCGCCGCAGATCGTCTTCGGTGGCCTCATACGAGATATGTCCTACATACAGCTCTTTTCCCATCATGTTCTCCTTTTTCGCATTACCTCGCACTTTGGCAGATAATACCTTATCCCCCTCCAAACCACCAGCCCGTTTACCATATTCACACATAATGCACATCATACTAGCGAGGCATGCCGTCCTGCTCGTAGACGTTGAAGCCGTGCCCGAGGCTCTCTATGGTCGCCAGCCTGCCGTTGGCGAAAACCAGTCGGTACATGAATTCGTTGGCCCCCATGTTGTAGGTCCAGTCTTCGATGGTTACGATCTCCCTGTGACCCCATGTGCCCATGCCCCACCGCGACGACTCGACCCGCTGATCGCGAAAGGTGGGCTCGCCGCACTTCACATAGACTTCGGCGAGGGTGTCCCCCACCGATACGATCTGACCGTCCCTGCAGCGGAAGGTATCGCCCGCATAGCAATAGCTGCCCGCCATCAGCACGAGCGAGGCAAATATTAACTTCCTGATCCCATTCAGCATATGGCCTCCGTTTCTTTTGTTATTGTACCATAGCTGCGCGCAGTGACGTGATCTTCCTGAAATCGCGGTTTATTCAAGAATCCTCACATCGGTCACGAAATATTGACTTTCACCAAAGCATGATGTTGGCACGCCCTTATGCTGTTCGTAATGAATACCTATCTTTTTCCCCATCAAACTATTAATCTTCTGAGCTACGGCTTCATCTCTTACGGTGAAGAAGAATTTCTCCGGAACTACACCGGGAGCCGTCGTCATCAACAACTCTCCCTCCCATGTCTTGCAAATCCATCCTTTTTTTGAAAACTTCTGAATGTAACCGGCACGGTCACCATCGGAGAAACTCCAATTCAATGTGAGCCATACATACCCCGCGCATCCGCCTTCATCGGTACTTCGAATATGCCCGGTCCCGCGGCAAGGCTATTGACAGTTACCCGGACGATTCGCCTTCGACTTCATGGTCATGGCATGCCCCTGGGTCTTCATTAATCATAACAGCTTTGTACCAATCTTTGTCCCCTTTTCAAGCCGGTAAACAGTGAATGAGATGTCGGGCTCGACGCCATTGTGCTTTTTAACCCGTGCCTTATACTTTATTTGTGCTGTACAAATGCAATCCCGCCACGAAAAGGAGGATTTGAACATGCTGACATTCATCATGCTGACGCGCCTTTCGCCCGAGTCTCTCCGCTCCCCGAGCAACCTGGAGGATCTTGAAAAGAAGGCCATGGAGCACATCCGCAAAGAGTGTCCTAAGGTCCAATGGGTGCATAACTACGCCGTTTTGGGCCCATGCGACTATCTGGACATTTTTACGGCCCCGGACCTGGAGACGGCAATGAGCGTTGCAACCATCATACGATCCTACGGGCATGCGACGACGGAAATCTGGACCGCGACAGAGTGGAAAAAATACAAGGAAATCGTCCGTCATCTCCCGGGCGGCATGTCCTTGAAGACGACCTGAATCGTTTAATCGAAGGCATCAGGGAAGAATGAGCCATGCGCGACTGGAACACGATCATAACTGTCCATGAGGGGGCCTTCACCCGGGCCTGCCACTACCTTGAGCAGTTCGGCCCGGTCCGGAAGAGCGGATTTTACAATGTCCTGCTAATGCGGTTGAATGACCCCCTGGAAATCTTGCGGGTCATCCACGAACAACTCGCCCATGAATCGGAGATCGCCTTCTGGATAGCTCGGTTTATGCCCGTGGAGAGGACATTTACGTTCAATTCACCGATGGAGTTCGAGGAACGGGCACGGGAAGCGGCTTCCTTTTGGTTGCCCAGTCTTGCCGGGAGCAGTTTCCATCTGAGGATGCATCGGCGTGGATTCAAGGGACGGCTTTCCAGCGCCGATGAAGAGCGTTTACTGGACCAATTCCTCCTGGAAAGGCTATCGGAGGCTGGCGCAGCGGGACGTATCGCTTTCGACAACCCCGATGCCATCATTGCCCTCGAAACCCTCGGTACGCAGGCAGGACTTTCTCTCTGGGAAAGGGACGACCTGAAGCGTTTTCCCTTGCTTCATCTGGACTGATTCGTTGGTACGGTATTTCATTGAGGATCGACATGCGGGAAATGCCTGAATTCCCCCTGAAGGTTTTTTATGACGGCTCTTGCCATATCTGTTCGGCCGAAATGTCCCTTTACATGAAAAAAGACCATGGAGGCCGGCTGCAATTCATCGACATCAGCGACCCTGGTTTCAACCCCCTTGAGTACGGCATCAGTCTGGACGATTTCATGTACCAGATGCATGCCATCGACCGGAGGGGCAATATGTACCGGGGGGTCGATGCCTTCCGGGCCATCTGGCGGGCGTTTCCCGGATCATCATGGTACGGGACCCTCGGCACCTTGACGGCATCTCCCGTGGTCAGACCGATAGCGCGTCTGGCTTACCGGATATTTGCCCGATTCAGGGGATACCTGCCCAAAAGGAGAGCCGCTGCCTGCAGGATCGGCAGACGCCCGTCCGGTCTTTTCTTCCAAGCCCGACGGAAACCTGATAACAGGCAAAAAGAATAGGGATCTTTCCCTTGACTCTTTCGGGACTGATACTACTGGCGTATCAGGATGCCGGATTGCCGGCCCTGTCCCCGTATGGGTTATAACAAGCAAAAGTTTCCTCAATGGAACAGCATCAGCTCTTCTTGCTCGTTTTCGCATAGAAAGCCGAGTACTGCTGCGTGACCGAGGTCCCCTTGCATTCCGGGCAGGCAATCCCCCCCTTGTCGTGCTCGGCTATGTGCATGGTAACCGAAAAATTCTTTGCACACTTCTCGCAGCGATACTCGTAGGTAGGCATCTCGATTCTTCCTCCTGGATGATAAAATGGTGTGGGCTACCCCACCCTTCTATATATAAAATTTAGAGAGCATTCCACGTTTGTCAACACAAGGCCGGTGGTTTTAGGGACGGTGCCCTCCCGTCATGCGGGGAAGGGTTATGAACTGACAAAGTATTGGAAAATGTCAGCCTATTGAGCGGTGAGTAAGCTTGCTCCTGCAGTTGTGACAGAAAGATGGTCCTTTTCGGTCTGTGCCCTCCAGGCTGTTGGAGAAATACATTATGCATTGTGAATCGGGGCAGTGGCCTATTCCGAAGGTGTGGCCGAGTTCGTGGACTGCCTCCTTGACTGTACGTTCCAATAAAAGTTTATTGTCAGGCGGGTATCCATAAATCTCATTCCTCAGTCTGGCCAGGGAAATAATGGTAACGCCACTTTCAATGTCCGCCTCGCCGAAGACGAAATTAAGACTTGGAACATAGAGGTCCTCGTCTATAACGGCAAGCACTCTGTACACTCCCGGCGATCTCAGCGGCTTTAGCAAGTCCAGGATACGGGACGAATGGTATTGTCTCCGCCTGTAGTTGTATGCTTCAGGGGGAATCGGCAGCATTTCCCCTTTCCCCGCCGGTAATCGAAAAACAGCACTCAGAGCCGAGCCGAGGGCTGTGAGAATTTCGATATCCACCGGTCCGATTGGAACAATGAGAATAAGATGCTCTATACCAGCCATTATGACATCCCCAGAATTGTTAATTGCGCATGACCTCACCCACCCGGTCTTTTCCCGGCTCAAATTCCCATAAAGGTACGAGCACGGGGAGGCAACCTTGTAACACGATGAAATTGAATTAAAATTATACCACCTGTGAATGACCCCGGAACACAATATCAACTGTGCCCATCTCCGGGATTGTTGAATGATCGTGTCTCAGGAGAGTATGCCATGCAAAAACGCCATCTTCTTATTACAGGACTTCCCGGAACCGGCAAAACGACCCTTCTGGTTAGGCTTGCCCGACGCCTAACCTATCTTTACCCTGCAGGGTTCTATACTGAAGAAATCCGGGAAAGGAGCTTGCGGCAGGGATTTCGGCTCGTCAGCCTCGATGGGCGGGAAGGGATTCTCGCGCATGCGGGCTTCCATGGGAAGAACCGGGTGGGACGCTACGGCGTGGACATAAGGGGATTCGAGACATTCCTGTGTGACCTTCACTTGGAAACTTCCCCCGCATCGATAGTATTCATAGACGAAATCGGCAAAATGGAGTGCCTCTCCCTCCGCTTTGCAGAGCTTGTGCGGGAGCTGCTCGGTTCACGGAAAATCGTAGTCGCGACGATAGCCCTTAAGGGGTGTGGTTTTATCGCCGAAGCCAAGGGGATGCCAGACTGCGAAATCAGAGAGGTGACCATTGCCAACCGGAACAAACTGGCGTGTGAGCTGGCACTGTGGATATCGGAACGTGCACGAGACGCGTAATATTAGAACCGGTAAAATGGAGAAAGCAAGGGGATGTTCTAGAAACCTTGTCATTCAATTGTTTTCGACAGGGGTAATTATTTTTTTAACAACGTCCCCTAGGGTTACCCCCTGTCCGTCAAAAACGTATTGCGTTGCGGGGAGTCGGAAGTACAACAAACAATATTTTCGCGCAAGGGGCGAAAAATGGAAAGATATTCAGTATTCCTGACGCCTTCCGGCGCCGATTTCGCTTACACTGTCAATCTCATCCGGGAAATGTGCGGCAAATTTGATGGGCCTGCTTTCGAGCCCCATGTTACCGTTTATTCGGGGGTGTTTTCCGACCTGGATACGCTGAAAAAGTTGGTGTCTGCCGCGGTGTCCGGCATCCGGCCGTTTTCTCTGCGTGTCCGGTGGGTCGGCTGCGGCGAGGAATATTTCAAGAGCCTATTCATCGAATTTGAGGAAGACCCCGTGCTACGGAAAATTCATGAAAGGATGCGGGCGGGGGTTGAAACCGAATCGGCGTACAAACTCGTCCCCCACCTGAGCCTTCTCTATAGCGACATGCCGCTGCGCAACAAGGAGGCACTGGCGAAACGGGTCGATATGGACAGGGATGAGATACACTTTGACAGGGTGAAGATCGTTACTCCCCGAAACCGGGAGGAGGGATGGCGCGATACCGGGCAGTGGCAGACCCTCTTTCACGTCAGGCTCAGGGGAACCGGCAATTTTTATCTTAAATGAATATATTTCGTATTTTTTATTGCAACTAAATTACAGTTTTGATACTAATGGAATGAAAGGTCGTGAAACTGCGCATCCAGGGACATTCTCTTGCTATCAGGACTGTTGCCATGAGCACGAAACTGATCGACATAACAAAACAGCTGAAAACATTTTTGTCATCGACCGCACCCACTGTTCTCCTCCAGGAAACCAACGGCATTTCAGGCATATCCATTATTGAAGCGCACATCCAGAAACGACGGCTGGAAATTGACAGGTACGGGATGTTCCTGCTGACAGAGAGTTCCGGGGACGACACCAACTGCATAAACATCGTCAATGTCGCTGTCGCGGAGAGAAATCGCCGCAAAGGTTTATTCACTGATTTTCTGGAACTGCTGGAAGGGTTTGACTATGGCCCCTACCTGAATAATGTCTCTGACTTCTATATCCGGGTCGATAAAGTCATGAATCCCGTTCTGGACGAGTGTCTCCCGAAAAGGGGTTACACCAGGCTACGATCCGGTGATGAAACTCATCATTCCTACCACAAGATCGTGCGGTATCGAAGTGAATCCGGCAGCAAGTCCACACCGGAGACCGCTGTCGGACTTGAATTGCCGGCTAGTCTGATTTCCCGGAATCAATACGGTATGCACACTCCCGATAATGTGCCTTATTCCCAATAAACAAAAAAATCGTCCATTTATCTTCCTCGGAACGGACTCCCCGTGTTTCTGAGACAATTCGCAACACCCCGGAAATATACATCGACATCGCCGTCTACGAAGAAGCGGTTAGATGTTGGGGGGAGCATCACCTCTCCCCGGTTCACGACTACGGTAACTGCCTCCGCCCTGTAAGGGAGCAAGGAGGCAGGGGTGACCTTGAGGGACGAACCGAGAACCAGAAGCAGGTCGCACTGTACCATCATCCGCTCTGCCTCGTTGAACCCGTTTACCATCTCTCCGAAGAAAACTATGTCGGGCTTGAGAACTCCCCCGCAGGAAGAACAGAGTGCAATCGGGGGAGACGGGCTCGTGAGCATTGCCGTATTCCACCAGTCATAGGTGAGCTTCCCATACCCCCTGCCGCAACTTACGCAGGTGGCCGAACCGTACGAGCCGTGCAA
>JAGFXO010000050.1 GCA_017861285.1 Geobacteraceae bacterium
TACTGCACGGGAAGCTGTGTGGGAGAGTAGGTCGCCGCCGGGATCTTACCATGCCCGCCAGGTCTCCCTGGCGGGCTTTCTTCGTTCTTACCCCATCCCCATGCCTTTGCTTCTCCGATTCTTCGCAATATGTTTTTTTGCCTGATGTCTTCATATCCCTGAATTATTGGAATAGTTGAACGTAATATGCTACTATTATCGGCGTAAGGTGCCTTACTGAGTGTTGAGGCATTTTTTCAAGTGCGTTCCGGGAAATAATACATGATTCCTCTGAAGGACTACAATCCTGCCCGAAATTTTCCCATAGTAAGTGTTGTACTGATTATCGTTAATGTTGTTCTGTTCATTGCTGACCGGATTACTGGTCAATATGTACCTTTTACCTATGAAACTGCACATGGATTGACGCAATCCTATCAATTCGTCGGGGGCCTGACCCAGCATTATGCAATGGTGCCTCGGCAGACAATGGATAATTTTCTATTTGCATGGCCCACTTTCTTCACTTCGATGTTTCTCCACGGTAACTGGCTGCACATTGGTTCGAATATGCTTTATTTGTGGATATTCGGTAATAATGTAGAGGATTTTCTGGGGCGTTTGAGGTTTTTGATCTTTTATGCAACCTGCGGGTTTCTGGCCGCTGTTTTTCAAATCTTGAGCAACCCGCTTTCGACAATCCCCATGGTGGGTGCAAGTGGTGCCATAGCCGGCGTTATGGGTGCCTATCTTATGCTTTTTCCCCACGCCAAGGTGTTGACCCTGGTTCCGATTTTTATCTTCTTTACTGTATTTGAGCTTCCAGCCGTGATAATAATCGGTTATTGGGTTGTTCTCCAACTTATCAATGCTTCGCTGCTTGGGGGAGCAGGGATGCTGCGCGGTGGCGGTGTAGCTTATTTTGCGCATATTGGCGGCTTCGTTGCAGGTGTGGTATGGATTCTTTTAACTGGTGGAAGGAAAAGAATCCGGTTGTGAAGCGGAAGAAGGAAATGGATGAATTATCTATCCAGTTGTCCTCTTGAGCTCAGGTGTCCTCTTTTGCGTATGAGATATGTTTCGTCTGGTACGATTTCCAGATCTGTTACATGAATTGAATTAAATAACGGCTGTGCGGAGGAACAACAAAATGAAGAGCATGGTTACAAAAAAATCAATTTTTCTTACATTTATCATCTGCCTTTTGGCTGGAGCAGCTTCTTTTGCCGCCACAAAGATGATTACGCCGGAAGCGGAATTGCAGAAGCAATTTCCGAAGCTTCGTTATAAAAGCATTTCTAAAACTGACATCGATGGATTCTACGAAATCATGACAAGCGACAGGATTATATATTTTCATCCTAAATCTGGTTATCTTTTTATCGGAGAAATCGTCAATAAAGAGGGAAGAAGCCTCACCATGGAAAGGTATGCCGAGGAGAGGTATAAGCTTCTCACCGCGGATGACCTGAATAAAGCGATAAAAATCGGAAGCGGGAAAAATATTGTGGTTGAAGTTACGGACCCTGACTGTTCTTTCTGTAGAAAAATGCACGTTTATTGGAATATGCGCCAGGACGTGACGCGGTATGTTTTCTTTAAGCCGCTTGACATCCATCCTGAAGCCTTGAAAAAGTCAAAACACATCCTCACAGCGAAAAATAGAGAAAAGGCGCTGTTTGAGGTCTATTGTGGAAACCTTGACGGAAAAAAAGAAATACTTGATAAAGTGAACGACGAAAAAGGTCTGCTTGAATCTCACATAGCCGTGGCTGCAAAGCTTCAAGTCTCGGGAACACCTGCGTACTGGGTAAACGGTAAATTTGTCAGTGGCGCAAATATACCCATGATAGAAAAAATTATCGGCAAATCAAGTGCTGCCGGTACCGCTGTACATAACAATTCTGGCGCAAACTGCGGCGAGGCAAAGTAGCACGAGTTATTTTTTCATATCCCGAAACCTGCGTATCAAGGATAATTCATGGATCGCAAGATTTTCTTCTCTCTTCTGACATTTTCTTTTTTGCTGTTTCTGTTCTATGTAATCTATACAATGCTACAGCCTTTTCTGGTCCCCTTACTCTGGGCTATTATTATTGGTGTTTCAACCTTTCCGCTATACCGTAGGGTCCTCAACAGCATTCATAATCGGGAAACACTGGCTGCCTCCATAATAACTCCAATTGTCGTGTTGCTCATAGTTTTGCCGATTGTAGCAATGATATTTTTGCTCAGCAAAGAAGCTGCTCTACTATACAATCTGTTTGAAGCCTCGAGTGCGAGTGGTCGTCTGTCGCTGGAAAGTATTCAACGTCACCCTTTCATAGAGTCTATACTCGAGAGAATAGCACCGGTCGTCCCCTCGCTCGACATTGATTTGAATTCGTACTTCTTGCCGTTTATGAAGAAAATTGCTTCATACCTGTTGAGCTATTCCACCGAAATAATCAAAAACTTTTTTGCCGTATTTTTGAAAATAGTCCTGATGGTAATTGCGCTTTTCTTCATATATCGTGATGGTGAGCGCTTTTTCGGCGAAATGATGTCGATCATCCCTTTACGGGAAAACGATAAAAATATTCTTGTCGATACTATCAAGCGCGTCATGTCTGCGGTTATGTATGGTATTTTCATGACCTGTCTCTTGCAGGGAGTTCTTGGGGGACTGGGGTTCATGATTTTCGGTTTACCGTCACCGATTCTCTTCGGAGCGATGATGGCTGTAGCTGCCCTAATCCCGGTTGTCGGGACGTCCCTCATATGGTTGCCGGGGGCGTTATATCTAATCTTTCAGGGAGAGATGCTGTACGGCGTGCTGCTTATAGCCTGGGGGGTATTGATTGTCAGTTCAATAGATAATCTGATTCGCCCGTTTTTTATCAGTGGCAAAGCAAAGTTGCCCATTTTGATAATAGTGCTTGGTGTTCTGGGAGGGCTCTTCTCTTTCGGTTTTATCGGAATTGTAACCGGACCCATTATTCTTGCTCTCTTTCTCGACCTGTTCAATATATACAAAAAACAGTTTATTGCCGGCCGCAGGGTTACGCCTGCGGGTTCGAGCCATCCGCGATGAGTACTGATAGAGTCGCGAGTCCACAAGGAACAGCACCTTACAAAGTACTCATGCAATAAATATCAGGGGTCTCCTTTGTCCTGCCTGCGGACAAAGGCAAGATCCCGCTCAACGCGAAGTCCATCGTTGCTTTTTTCCCTTCTTTTCCCTACAATAGGTTTACCTTTTACAAACTAAAGAGACTGATGTCAGACAAATATATAGAAAAATCTTTTATCTATCTTGTAACCTTTTCTTTTCTGCTCCATCTTGCGGTCTTCGTCCTTGTAGCGTTCCTCCCCGGCCAAAAAAATATCCCCACGCAGGAACCATACATGGTTGAGTTGGAAGAAATGCCTCAACTGAAGGATTCAGGGGCACGCCCGGAAAAGAAAACAAAGCGTGAATCGGATGCGACATCGCGCACTGACAGGGAAAGAGCACCGAAGGGAGAGATGCAGCGTGAACGAGTTGCCACCTTGCCTCGAAGCGCCACCCCCCTGATTCGCGAAACACCCTCACGTGCTCAAAAGAAAAGCACCGAAGACTTCAAGCCCCGGGAAACAGGTACTGATGGCATACGCAAGGCTCCTGCCGGGCGTGATTTGCTGAAAAAGAGGGATGCCGGTCTTCCGGAAATTGCAAGACTTTACCCCAGTGCGGGAAGACTTGCCAATCTTGAGGAGAATTACAGAAAAAAATATGAGACCGAAGTGGAAGAAGGAGAAACCAAATTTCTCAATACGGACGATATTCTTTTCGGCTCGTTCCTGCGCCGATTCGAAACGGCGGTCTACGGAGTATGGAGATATCCCCCTGATGCCGCCCGTCTCGGCATAGAGGGTGTTACTCCGGTCAAGATTATATTCAACAGGAAAGGGGAGGTAGAGAATGTCCAACTCCTCGATTCTTCAGGGAGCAAAATTCTGGATAATGAGGTATTTAGAACGCTGCGTATGATAGGTCCCGTCGGTTCCTTCCCGAAAGGGTATGGTAAGGAAAAATTCAGCCTGATTGCTTTTTTTCAGTACGGAATCATCAGGGGGGCAAGCAGGGGGATGCTTCACTGAATAGTATCCTGCTTAAGTTTTGTTCTCAGAAATCTTTCAAACTCGTCATTCAGTTCTTCCCTTTTCAGCGCCATGTCCACGGTGGCTTTCAGAAAACCTAACTTATCGCCACAGTCGTAGCGGGTCCCACTGAACCTGCAGCCAAAGACTGCTTGACGGGACAATAGTGTACGAATGGCATCCGTAAGCTGAATTTCTCCACCTTTTCCCGGGGATTGTTTTTCAAGGACGGGAAAAATTTCCGGTGTGAGAATATATCTGCCGATGATCGCAAGGTCGGAAGGGGCCTCTTCCCGTTTCGGTTTCTCGACCATGTCGATGATTTCATGGGTATTTTCTGACAGTTGGTTGGATTTTACGCAACCGTACGCGGAAATGTTTTCCATGGGAACCTGTTCGAGAGCGAGCACCGTTCCATGGTGATACCGGTATACTTCCATAAGCTGAGCAAGGCAAGGAGTATCCGCGTCAATAATGTCATCGCCCAGCAAAACGGCAAAAGGTTCATTCCCCACAAATTCCTTGGCACAGAGAATTGCATGTCCCAGTCCGAGAGCCTCTTTCTGGCGCACATAAAAAATCTTGATCATCTGGGAAATTTCGCGCACTTCACGTAACGTATCATTTTTCCCTTTTTCCCGAAGAAGGGATTCCAGTTCGAAAGAGATGTCAAAATGATCTTCGATTGCCCTCTTTCCGCGACCGGTTACGAAGAGGATCTGCTCTATTCCTGAAGCAACCGCTTCTTCAACAACGTACTGCACAAGCGGTTTGTCGATGAGGGGGAGCATTTCTTTCGGGGAAGCTTTTGTGGCCGGCAGGAATCGCGTTCCCAACCCGGCAACAGGAAAAACCGCTTTTTTTACTTTCATGGCAAGACCTTTTCCCGCTTGAATAGCGATATGAACAGTTTATATTGCATGCTGAATAATGAAAGACAGGGTGTTTGGCTATCCATTCTTCATGAACAGAAGAATCAGGAGCGGTGAATAAGCCTTTTTGCCGACTGCAGGGTATTATGGAGAAGCATGGTAATGGTCATCGGGCCCACCCCCCCGGGAACAGGGGTAATGTATGAAGCACGCTGCTGCGCAACGGAAAACTCCACGTCCCCGACAAGCTTCCCACCGTCGAGCCTGTTCACTCCGACATCGATGACTACGGCCCCTTCCTTGATCCAGTCCCCCTTGATTACCTCGGGTTTGCCTACCGCCGCTATCAGTATATCAGCCATTCCGATTTTTTCCGGCAGGTTCCTTGTTTTCGTGTGACAGAGAGTTACCGTGGCGTTCTGCTTCAAGCACATGAAGGCAACAGGTTTGCCGACAATATTTGAACGTCCGACAACAACAACTTCCTTGCCGCTCAGGTCAATTCCGGATTCTTTCAACATCACCATAATACCATAGGGAGTGCAGGGCTGAAACAGCGGTTTGCCGCTGATGAGCCTGCCGACGTTATAGGGATGGAAACCGTCCACGTCTTTTTCTGGAGATATGGCTTCCACAATTTTTGCTTCGTTTATGTGCTTCGGGAGGGGCAGTTGTACCAGGATCCCGTGAATTTCCCTTTTTCCGTTAAGCCTGTGAATAAGCTCAAGGAGCTGTTTTTCGTCCGTGTCAGCGGGAAGCTTGTATTCATCTGAAAAGATTCCGACATCGTGACAGGCTTTCTCCTTCATGCTCACATAAACCTTGCTTGCCGGGTCATCCCCCACCAGTATCACGGCCAGCCCCGGCTTTATGCCCTGAGATTCAAGATTTTTTACTTCAACGGCAATTTCGCCGCGAATTTTTCCTGAGATTGATTTGCCATCAATTAATATAGCCATGATAGAATTCCTGTCGGCATAAAAAAGTTGTATATCAGAACCCGCACTACCTCTGCATGGGGCATCGCCAGTTTGATACTGATGATACTTGTATATATTGTCCCAGCGAATGATAATATCTATGAAATGTTGCCGGTGAAAGAGCCCAGGTGAGAAGGTTTGCCCCGCTGTTCGTACAAAAAAAATCCCCCGTTCGGGGGATTTTACAGCTTATGCCGCTGAAGGACACGACGCACAGTTTCCCGATGCAGGACAACTTGGCGCCTTTGACTCTTTGCCCTTACTGTATCCTTCGGCATACCAGCCGCTACCTTTCAAGGTAAAAGCCGTTTGAGAAATAAGTTTTTTTATCGCGCCGCCGCACTGCGGGCACTCAGTTGCCGGTTCGTCGGAAAATTTCTGCTTCAATTCAAAATTGTTCCCACATGCTTCACATTGATATTCATATATAGGCATTTTAGCTCCTCCAAAATAATCTATTTTTATCAAATATAAGAATTACCAGGGCCATTTGTCAACCCTCTTTAACAAAACGGCCCGTTCACGAGCCGCCGGGATGCGGGGCCGGTTTCTGTGCGCCGGAACGATGCGCCCGGCAATACATTACCTCACTACTTGGAAAAATACTTTGTGATGTAGAAGAGAAGGGGGGTGCGGTATATTATTCCAACAACTTTCTTGTCGCGAACTACGGGGACTCTTTGGAATCTGTGCTTTACGAAAAGCTCGGCGACATCCATAATGAGAGCGTCTTCGGTCACCGAAATCGGCTGTCTTTCCATGACTTCTTCAACCAGCTTGTCCTCAATATTCTTGCACAACACGTCGAAAAATTTGGATGGAGCGACCTTTGTATGCTTTGACTGCCCGGCACTTTCCAGGAGAGCGGTTATCAGTGTCAGGGGAGTAAGCACTCCGGCAAGTTCTCCCGTTTCGTTAACGACCACCAGGCCGGGAGCGGCGTTTATAAAACTTTCGTCGCCGAAATTGTTTTTCAGCATGAGAACAGCTTCTCTTACGGAAGTCTTTCTGGAAATCGCCGGAACTTCGGATACCATTATTTCCTTGGCTTTCATTCAGCACTCCATCTCATTGAGTAATGCAAGCAAATCATCCTTTTTAACGTTAACGGCTTTTACTGTCTTGTGCCTGGATTTTTCACCTCTGACTATGGTTATCTTCGATTTTGCGACACCCAGCAATTTTGCCAGATATTCCATGCACATCCTGTTTGCTGATCCTTCCACGGGGGGAGATGTCAAGCGCAGTTTGAGCTCGTTTCCACAAATTCCGCACACCTCGTTACGGGAAGCCTTCGGCTGGACGTAAATGCCAAAAATAATACCGTCCTCTGTTTCGATGACGTTCAGAATATCCGCCTGGGAATCATTCTTCATTCAGCGTAAGCATTTTATAGTAGGAATCCAGAAGAGATCTAAGTGAAGATTCAAACTGAAGTTTCTGTCTTTGCAGTTCTCGAATTTCATTTTGTAGCAGAATCAAGCGGTTTTCGCTGTCGGCAAGCAGTCTGTCAGCTTTTATTTCCGCTTCGGCCACTATGAGTCCGGCCTCTTTTTGAGCGTTGTCCTTCATTCCCTCGATTACTCGCTGGGCTGCAAGCAATGTTTCCCTCAGTTCCTTCTCCCTCTGAGAGAGTTCTTCTTGATCGATGGACGCTTTGCGCGCATGTTCTTTGAGGTCGTTGTTTTCCCGGACAAGTTCCTCCATCTCCCTTGCAACCAATTGAAGGAAGGTATCCACTTCGTCCGGGTTCAGCCCCCCTATCAGTTTCCCTTTAAATTGCTGTTGCTGAATATCCAGAGGCGTAATTTTCACGGCATGACTCCAATCCCGAATTTCAATCTGTTTGCCAATTCGAAAATAGAATTGACGACGAATTTTTGCAGGAAAACGATGAAAAGAATGACCACGAGAGGAGATAAATCGAGACCTCCCGCACTCGGCAGAAATCTCCTGACACGATCGAGGACCGGGTCGGTAGCTCTGTGCAGAAAGCGGACAACGGGGTTGTAAGGATCGGGGTTTACCCATGAAATTACTGCACTTGCAATGATTACGTACATGTATATGTTGATGCTGAATTCAAGTATGTAGGCCACTGCGCTCAAAAAGTTGGCCAGTATGAACATGTCGGCTCCGTGTAAAATTCTTTTTATGTTTGCATGGTTATACAGAAAAAGGCAGGGTATGTCAAGCTTGCGGGGCAAACATGCCCTTTCGCTGCGACCTCGTGGCGGGAATGACATCCCCGGTTGCCGCGGGTTGTCAAACCGGTAAAGGCCGATATAATGAATCTAGGCGGAAGAGGGGGAAGTGTATGTCCTTAGTGAAAAAATGGTGTACATTGGACGAAGCGGAGTCGAAGTATGGAATTAAGAAAACACTCATTCTGAAATGGGTGGAAGAAGGGATTGTGCGCAGTGAAGGGCAGCGAGGGAAGGTCATTAATGTCAATGTGGACGATCTGGAACGGAAGCTGGAAGAACTTGTGAACATATAAGGCGATTATCGCTTCTCCGGAGATCAGGGAATTATTTGCTGCCGGTATATACTGTTGTCACGCCGAATGTCAGATCAAGATGAGTGATGTCGATGAATCCGGAAGAGGCAATAATCTTTTCGAATTCTTCGGGTTCCGGAAATTGAGCCACTGAATCCGGCAGGTATTTATATGCATTGAATTTTGAGAAAAGGCCCCCGATCAGGGGCAGAAACCGGCGAAAATAAAAGAGGTACAGATGTCTGATAAATCTGCCCCGGGGGATTGAAAACTCCAGGATCACGATTTTCCCGCCGGGTTTGAGAACCCGATACATTTCTGTTAATCCCCTGTTTCTGTTGTCGAGATTTCTTATTCCAAAGGCTATTGTCACGGAATCAAAAGTATTTTCCCGGAATGGCATCATTTCGCATGGTGCAACGGCAAAGGCGACTCGTTCCGCGTAGGGAGAATCCCCCGCCTTCTTTCGGGCGATATCTATCATCTCTTTGCAGAAATCTACTCCCACGACCCGAACGGAAGCAGGAGTCGCTGCCGCGATGTGCAATGCCATGTCGCCGGTGCCGGAGGCCGTGTCGAGTATAATGCCTCCTTCGCAATACCTGATGAGGCTGGTGGCGTATTTTCTCCAGCGAATATCTATGCCGAAGCTTAACACCCTGTTCAGGAAATCGTACCGGCGGGCGATGTTGCTGAACATTTCGTTCACCTGCTTGCCCTTCTGTGACATTTTAAACATTTAATCTGTCCTTTTTGGACCAAAAATGGTATGTAATTCAAAAGATAAGTCGGCGCTAACGAATATCACGGGCAGCGACTCTTGCAGGTATTTGTGAACAAACATATATTGCCTGGCAACACACTGTAAAGAAAAAATAATGCGCGAAGGAGCAGCAAGGTTGTTTTCATTTATTCGCTGGCAGGATGCGGCAGATATCATAATAATGAGTTTTCTCGTGTACCAGTTATATGGCTGGTTCAAGAATACGAAAGCTTTCCAGGTTGTAATCGGTCTCGGCTCGCTGGGAGTTGTGTATCTTGTAACGAAGAATCTCGGCTTTTTCATGACGAGTTGGATACTCCAGGAGCTTGGTACCGCGCTTTTCGTATTGATAATCGTAATTTTCCAGTCCGAAATACGGCAGGCACTCTATCGCTTCAGCCCTCTGCGCAATCTATTCGGCCGTCAGGATAACGGGCGGCTGATTGATCTGGTGGAACTCTCCAATTCAATCTTCAGCATGGCAAGAGAGAAAATAGGAGCTCTCATCGTTTTTCAGCGTAAAGAGCCGCTTGATGAATATCTGCTTCACGGGGTTCTCCTGGATAGCGTTGTAAGCGGGCAGCTGATCGGAAGCATCTTCAGGGATGGTACCCCTCTCCATGACGGTGCCACGGTAATCCGGCATGGAAGGATTTACCAGGCATCTGCGCACCTGCCGCTCTCGGTCAGTTCGGAAATCCCGCAATATTATGGAACCCGGCACAGGGCAGCTCTCGGCGTTTCCGAAAGGTCTGATGCCGCGGTAGTGGTTGTTTCAGAGGAAAGAGGCGAGGTTTCGTTTGCGTTAGCCGGAGAATTGCGCAGGATTGATACGCCTGAAACGCTTGCAGGTGTTTTGAACGGGCTCCTTTATTCCCCGGTCCAGGAAGGGACAAAACCTTCCCTGTGGCATAGGCTGCACAGGAATTTCTGGTCCAAGGTGATAACCGTCCTTCTCGTTTTCATAACATGGCTGATTATTACCGCCCGCGAGGGTGAAATTACCAATACGCTGGCACCGGTAAAATTCCGCAATCTTCCGGAAAATTATCTTTTGACGAAAAGTTATCCTGATGGTGTCGAGGTGCAACTGAAGACGGTTTCAAGTCTTATCCCGGCACCAAAGGAAGGGGAGGTGGCTGCCGAGGTCGATCTCTCGTCATTCAAGGAAGGCTCCAGTTCCATCCCGGTAAGGAAGGAAGATTTCAGGCTGCCGCCGGGGATTATCGTAACCCGGGTGAAACCATCTGCCGTGAAGGTCACCATAGAGAAGAAAGTGC
Organism: Geobacteraceae bacterium; assembly: GCA_017861285.1. Taxonomy (GTDB): domain Bacteria; phylum Desulfobacterota; class Desulfuromonadia; order Geobacterales; family Geobacteraceae; genus CAIWTU01. The sequence continues at coordinate 10,497 of JAGFXO010000050.1, forward strand.
ACAAATGGCTGCAGGTGAAAGCGAGGATGACCGGGGAAGTACCGGGTAAACGGAGGCTCAGGAAAATAAAAGTTGAGCCTTCAGCGGTGAAGGTCGAAGGCCCTGAAAGCATTATGTCGCGATTGGAGATTATTGAAACCGAGCCGGTTGCCCTTTCCGGGATCCGTCAAAGTACCACAGTAGAAAAAAAGCTTGTCGCGCCGTCCACTCAGGTAAGATTGCTTGGGGATGGAAATGTGAAAGTTACGCTGCTTCTAACCCGCTAGGGGTGAGTAAGTGTATTCGGAGTTGACAATTTTACAGTTTGAAGGTATAAGAAACCGTAAATTTTAAAATCATGTTTTGTTATTGACATAGTAAGGAGGGAGTATGAAATATAGTATTTCGGTACTGGTACTATGCCTTGGGCTCGTTACTTTCCCCTCGCTGACCTTCGCTGCAAAAACCCATAAAATCAAAAAAAACGATACCTTATATTCGTTGGCGAAGAAATACCACGTAACGGTCCACGACATCAAATCGGCAAATAGTCTGGTGAACAGGCATATCAAGAGTGGTGATGTCCTTGTCATACCACCGCGTCCCGTGAGCGCGGACGGCGGTGCCGAAGCGGCTAAAACAAAATCTGCCGGGGTAACGTACAAGGTAAAGAGGGGCGACAGCCTGGCGAAAATTGCCAGGAAAACCGGTGTCTCTGTTTCGGAACTGAAGAGCCTGAACAGTCTCCGGGCAAATAAAGTCAAACCGGGGCGTATACTTGTTTTGAGGGAAACGGAACCTGTTGAAAGAACCGTCAGTAAAGTTGTCAAAAGACATGCCCCGAAAAGTGATGCTCTTTTCAGTGACGGGCAGTATGAGCAGGCGCTGGCTGAACTGACCGATTTTGACCCGGAAAAAGGGGTCGACCTGAACAAGGACATGGAGTTGACGCTCGATGTTTCGAAAAGTCTCAACAAGACAGCATATAGTTTCCTCGGTACACGCTACCGATTCGGTGGAACGAGCAGAAAAGGCATAGACTGTTCCGGTTTTGTGCAAAACGTTTTCAGGGAGTTGGAAGTCAAGCTGCCGAGAACGGCCCGTGAGCAATACTGGGTCGGCGAAAAAGTCGCGCAGTATGACCTGCAGAAGGGGGACCTGCTTTTCTTTCGCACGTATGCGTCGTATCCTTCCCATGTAGGCATTTATCTTGGCGACAACAAGATGATCCATGCGTCTTCACGTGACCGGCAAGTAGTGATCTCTCCCATTACCAGTTACTACCGGTCGCGCTTTATCGGGGCAAAAAGGCTGGCCGGGCTCAATCCGCAGCTGGTAAAGCTTGAAGAACTTTTCTCCGGTACCGGAGCAGAGGAGGAAAAGGAAGAGGACGTAACGAAGAATGATACCCTGGGGCTGAGTCTCACCAACTAGCGGGTAACAAATATGCAGTGTAGGTTTGCCTTGACGCCGGGCATGGATGTGATCCATAACCCGGCTTTTTTGCGGGACGAGAACGCGGTAAACTTTTCTCCTACCCAATCAGGCTTTTCAGGAAGGTTTCCATTGTCTTGACATCGTTAATTTCCCTGAATTCACGGTATCCGTCAACAAGGTCAGGATCAAGGCCACGGTAAAATCTGGGATGTTCTGCCTTGAGCCCGATCAGGGCCTTGTTGGTGGCATAGGTAAAGTCAATGTCTTCAGGGGAAAGCGTCTTGGCGGTGTCACGCAATTTGAGGATAATTCCTCGACCAAGTTGAAAGAGTTTCTTGAGATGCTCCCTCTCGAGTATCTTGCTTGCGCTGTCACTGCTTTCCCCACAAAGGTGCTCCAGCGCGATTGTCAGGTAGCCATAGACTCGCTCCATAACACCTTGCACCGCCTCGCCATCCGATGGGGGGGCACCTTCGGCAATAATGGCATTATTTATCAGGCAGTTCAGTTCGAGAAGAAGTTCTTCCGATGGTGAGGCATTGAGGGCTCTCTTCAACAATGATTCTCCGCTGAAACTGACTTGAAACGAGGCCTTTTCTGCTTCGTGCCCGAGGGAAAGCTTCCGCTCTTCCGACGGGGTGAATTTTTCCGGATCAAGGCGGGCATAAATGGAGATGGCATCTTCGTAAGCGGGAAAACCTAGGTCCCCCAGCCTTGACGTTCTGAACCGGTAGCTCAGTTCCTCGACCTCTCCCGGTGTTTCGGCCTTCAGGCTTTCCATGAGAGCAAGATAAAGTGGGTGATTTTCGCGGTAGATGATTTCGATGAATCTGCCAAGCAGCGCAGAGTGGCCGGCTTCCTTGAAGTTGATATAATAGCAGTTGTCAAAGGTGTGGTCCCACTCGCTTTCCGATTCCTCTTGTGCGGTCGTGTCGCCGAGTCCGCCTCCGACGGTAACAGTTTTCATGAGACAGAGCGTCAACAGTTCCATATCGAGGTGTGTCAGCAGTTCCGCTATTTTCCTTTCCCCACCCTCCAGAAGATAACCAAGCCACTCCAGGAAATGCGAAGCGGAAAATTCATATTTCTCCCAGCATTCCATATCCAGAAAAAAGCCGATCTGCTCGGGCTTGCAGAGTTCCAGCAGGTCAAGCGCATCTTTTACGCCAATTTCCTTTACGAGCCAGTACATCTCCTGCGGCTCAAGTGCCCTGACGATTTTTTCTGCCTCCGGGTCGGACAGGATGCACTCCATTCTCTCTTTGGGAGGCAGGCCCCGGACCGTCATGATTTTTTGGACAAGAGGGAGGTAGGCGATTTTCGCCGCCGTCGAGGATTCCCCCGGTCTCAAAGATGAAGAGCGGTTTCCACCACCATGTTTTTCGCTCATAGCCTGC